>CABUHP010000096.1 GCA_902491415.1 uncultured Collinsella sp. | reverse complement strand
TTCAAACAGATGCGGCAGCAGTTCCTTTTCAATGCCGCAGCCGTTGTCCGCGACGGTAAGCTCGATGCGCTCGCTCGCCAGGCCCTCGTCCAGCAACGCACCCGAAAACACGATCTTTGCGCCGTCCTCACGCGCATATTTAATGCTGTTCTGAATGAGCTGGCCCAGAATAAACTCGAGCCACTTCTCGTCGGTAAAGACCTCAAAGTCGAGGTTCTCGCACACCGGGGCCACGTGCGCCGCGATGAGCTCACGCGCGTTGGCTTTAATCGCGCCCGTCACCAAGGTTTTGAGATCCCAGCGGCGAATCAGGTAGTCGCGCTCCACGACTTCCGAGCGCGCATAGTACAGCGCCTGGTCGATATAGCGCTCCACGCGGGCAAGCTCGCGGCCCAGGTCATCCACACGCGACAGATCGTCTTCGCTGCCGTCCAGGTTTTCCAAAATCAGATGGGCTGCTGCCAGGGGCAGCTTGGCCTCGTGGACCCAGCTCTCGATATAGTCGCGATAGTCATCGGTCTGGCGCCTGCCTTCGGCAACCTCGTCACAAGCGGTTTTGCCCACCCGACGCAAAACCTCATACTCGAGCTCGCCCTCGGCATAGGTCGGACATTGCACCATCTCCTGCACCCATGCGGGACTCTCGAGCTCCTCTGCCGCACGCTCCAGCTGGCGCAGAAAACGACGACGGCGCGCGTATTCGATCACGATGCCAAGCATGCCAAAGATAAAGGACACGCCGACCGCCACGACCACGATAGAGACGGGTGCACCGGCGACCGTCAGCACAAAGCAGCTCAGCAGCACGCCGCACGTCCACACGGCGACGGGAAGCAGCGCGTCTTTAAAGAACTTGCCAAACGACATAGCCGGCCCCTAGACCGAATAGCCTTGGCCGCGGTGCGTTGTCAAATACCCCTTGATGCCGATTTTTTCGAGCGTGGTGCGCAGGCGGTTGATGTTGACGGTGAGCGTATTGTCGTCCACGAAGGCGTCGGAGTCCCACAGGTCCTGCATGATGGCCGAGCGCGAAACAATCTTGCCCGCGCGGCTCAGAAGCAGTGAGAGGATACGCAGCTCGTTTTTGGTGAGCTCGGTGCTAGTGCCGGTTTGCGTGTTGGTAACCATGGAGCGGGCGAGGTCGAGCTCCAGCCCCTTGTGGACAAGTGTGCTGCGCTCGCCTGCCGCCGCGGTGCGACGCAGCAGTGCGTTGATGCGCGCCACGAGCACACGGGCGCTGTAGGGCTTGGGAACAAAGTCGTCCGCGCCGAGCGTCATGGCCATGACCTCGTCGATCTCGGTCGTGCGCGACGTGAGGACGATAATGGGAACCTCGGATTCGCGGCGAACCTCGTGGCAGATATGCTGGCCGTCCTTGACGGGAAGTGTGAGGTCGAGCAGCACCAGGTCGGGCGCGGCGGCGAGAATATCGCGCGAGACATGCTCAAACGATTCGCAGGCCTCGATTTCAAACCCGGCGCGGGCAAGGATGTCGATAAGCTCACGACGAATGGGCTCGTCGTCCTCAACGACATAGATCAGCGCCATGTGTCCTCCCATTTCGCGTAACTTGCACCTTCCACACCATTATGCCCACGGCGTCGCAACGATACGACCCCGTGGGCACCTAATATGACAAAAGTGTTCGATAGCCTTAAGAGAAAATAGGGGCCGACCGGTCCTAAACCGATCGGCCCCATCACTTCGACCTCGAGCGTCTACTCGAGCGTACGCATGTATGCAGAGATGGAATGATTCTTTAATCCCCGTCCCAGAAAAATCATTTAGCGACGGGCGCGGAGCTTTTCGTAGCCGTCGGCGAAGAAGGTGACCATAGCAGCGTCCGCCTCGGCGGCATCGGTATCGTCGGCGGGAACCACGCCGTGCTCGTCGCTCACCAGGAACAGCGCGCCCTTAAGCTGCGCGGGAATGTCTACGCGCGTGACCGGGATGCCCTTGGTCTGGGCCAGCTGCTCGATGAGCGTCGCCGTGCCGCACAGAAACTCGTCCGCCGGCGCCACAAAGGCGAGCTCGCCGTTGTTGACAGCGGCGAGCAGCTCGGGCGCCACGCCGGTTTCGTCGGCCTCGGAGCGGGCCTCGGCGGAGCGGGCACGCAGCGCCTTGGCCGACGTATCGGCGAGCGGCTCGTACTCCCCCACCATCATGGCGGCGTTGCCGTTAACGTCGATCACCAGCATGAGCACGCCGTCGCGTGCGGTGTAATCGCCCTCGGCAAGCGACCACTCAACGTGCTGTTTGGCCCAGCTGAGCATGTTATGGGTAAGCGGCTCGCCCTGCACCAGGCGCTCGGACAGCGCACGAATGTGGCGGTTGAGCATGGGCACCTTTTTGTTGGACATGCGCCAGCGGCAGATAAGCGCGGGCTTGTCGAGCGTGAACTTCTCGACCGCCTCCTGATTGGCGCAAAAGTCCTCGTACGCACGCTGATCCTCGGCATTGCCAAACAGCTCGGCATCATCAATCTGGGGCATGGTTGTACCTTTCGTGTTAGTCATTCCGTCCTCTTATACCAAAAAGACGGCCCTCCAAACGGAGCAGCCGTCTTTTGCAGAGATTATTTTGTTCCGGGGCGAAACTTAGTGCCTAAAGTGGCGGGCGCCGGTAAAGACCATAGCAATATTGTGCTCGTTGCAGGCGTGAATGCTCTCGTCATCGCGCTTGGAGCCGCCGGGCTGGATGATGCAGGTCACGCCGTGCGCGGCAAGCACGTCGACGTTGTCGCGGAACGGGAAGAATGCGTCGCTTGCGCAGGCAAAGCCGCCCTTCTCCACGCCCTCACGCTCGCAGAAGTCCTCGGCACGCTCGCAGGCCAGCAGTGCGGAGTCAACGCGGTTGGGCTGACCGGGGCCCATGCCAATGCCGGCCTTGCCCTTGGAGACCAGGATGGCGTTAGACTTGACGCCCTTGCAGACCTTCCAGGCAAACTCGAGCTCGGCCATCTCGGCGTCGGTGGGCTTGCGGTCGGTGGGGAACGTAAAGGTCGCGGGATCCTCGGTCACGTGGTCGACTTCCTGCACCAGCATGCCGCCGTCGATGGAGCGCAGCTCCACCTGGGCGCCGTGGTCCACGCCGCCGGTGGCCAGCACGCGCAGGTTGGGGCGCTTGACCATGCGCTCGAGCGCCTCGGCAGTGTAGCTCGGGGCGATGATAACCTCGACGAACTGCTTGTTCTGATCGGCAAAGTGCTCGACCAGCTCATAAGGAACCTCGCGGTTGCAGGCGATGATGCCGCCAAAGGCGCTCTTGGGATCGCAGGCGAAGGCGCGGTCGTAAGCAGACGTAATGTCCTCGGCAACGGCGGAGCCGCAGGGGTTCTGGTGCTTGAGAATCACGCAGGCCGGCTCGTCGAACTCGCGGACCAGGTTCCAAGCGGCGTCGGCATCCAGATAGTTGTTGTAGCTGAGCGGCTTGCCCTGGATCTGCTCGGAGCCCACGAGCGGGAACTGCGAGCTCGCGGTGTTCTCGCAACCCTCGGCAAAGCGATAGACCGTGGCCTTCTGCTGCGGGTTCTCGCCATAGCGCAGGTCGTCGACCTTCTCCAGCGAGATCTCGAGCTTGGCAGAGGTGTCCGCCACGTCGCTTGCCTGGGCGGCAAGCCAACGGGAGATAGCCGTGTCGTAGGCGGCGGTGGTCTGGTAGACCTTCACCTGCAGGCGACGACGGGTGGAAAGCGTGGTGCAGCCACCGGTCTCGTGCATCTCGGCCAGGACGGCATCATAGTCGGCCGGGTCGGAAATGACGGTAACGCTCGTGGCGTTCTTGGCGGCAGAGCGCAACATGGAGGGACCGCCGATATCGATGTGCTCGATGGCGTCCGCGAAGGTGACCTCGGGGTTGGCGACGGTCTTCTCGAACTCGTACAGGTTGACGACGACCAGGTCGATCAGCTTAATGCCGTGCTGAGCGGCCTCCTGCATGTGCTGCTCGGAATCGCGGCGGGCCAGCAGCGCGCCGTGAACCTTGGGGTGCAGGGTCTTAACGCGGCCGTCCATCATCTCGGGATAGCCCGTGAACTCCTCGATGGGGGTTACGGGAACGCCCGCGTCCTCGATGGCACGAGCCGTGCCGCCCGTAGAGATGATCTCGACGCCAAAGTCATCGACCAGCGTCCGTGCGAAATCGACGACGCCCGTCTTATCGGTAACCGAGATCAACGCGCGTGCGATCTTCACATCAGATCCCATGCAGTCCTCCTGTCTGGTACGCCGCCGTGCTCTGTGAGTCGGTGATACGTCGATCTGCAGCGCTCGCGCAGCGGCATTGAAAATACTGATTCAATGTAGCGCATCGAGCGCATCGATGCACCCCGCAACGGGCGCATGTGCAGAAAAAGTTTGCGAGCAGAGGGGATGGGCACGGCACCGGGCACGGTGAGTTCATGGAACACAGGGGCACCATAATTAGATGCCAATGGCGTGGTAGAACTGTGCTCGATATGCATCCGCAAAAGAAAGAGGCACCATGGTCTCGCGGGTTCTCTACCGACCGTTTGATACCGAAGACTTCGACGCCATCGCGCTGATTCTACAGCAGCTCTGGCATAACAATTCGGATAACGATGAGTACAACCGCCTCGAGGCCGCGTGCGACCTCGCCTATTGCCTTTCGTCGTCGACGTTTTCACAGGTTGCGGTGATTGACGGCGAGGCGCGCGGCATTGCACTTGCACGCGCAGGACAGAACTCCGGCGTCACTATCAACGAGCATTGGATGGATACCGAACGCGCGCTGCTATCGCAGATGCGTGAGCTGGAGCCTGATGCCTGCGCCGAGTATCTCTCGTTTGTGCGCGCAACCATCCGAACCAACAACCGCCTGCTCGAGAGCAGCCCGTTGCCGCACGACAACGAGGTCACGCTGCTTGCCGTGGATCGCGATGTCCATGGCCTGGGCGTTGGCACGGTTCTGCTCGATGCCGCGATCTCGCACCTGTCCTCGCTTGGAGCGACGAGGGCGCACCTGTACACCGACTCCAACTGCTCGTGGAAGTTCTACGAGCTGCACGGCTTTAAGCGCACCGCCACGCACCGCGCCAACCGCGAAGAGCGCCGTCACGACATGCCGCGCGAAAGCTTCCTCTACGAACTCGACCTAACAGCCTAAACCCGGCAGTTAGGGACGTTCCTTTTAATATGAGCAGGACATTGTCAAGAGGCAAAATCGGGCCTGGCCCCAACGATATGGGGTCAGGCCCTCTCCCTATATCAGCCCGTCCGCGGCGACCTCGGCGTGTCTTACCGACGCTCGTCTTTGCAGTTTAATATCCGCCCGCGGCGATCTCTCGCTGGGCAATCCGTTGCTACGGCTGAGGCTTCTACGTCGAACCGACAGTCTGTGCACGCGTGTGGCGCCCTGGGCGCTCGCAGAAAAGGGACCTGAGGGGGGGGTGCGGACGATTTCTTGGACCGCGCCTAGGCGTATCCAAGCTTCCTGCGGTACTCCATCGGGCTCAGCCACCCGAGGGACTTCTTGATCCGCTCCTCACGATAGTACACGAGGTAGGCCTCGAGCCTTCCCATGAACTCCTCGGCCGTCACGCCCTCCCAGTCCCTGTAGTGGAAGAACTCGTTCTTGAGGCGCCCGAAGAAGCCCTCGCAGGCCGAGTTGTCCGGGCTGCAGCCCTTCGCGGACATGCTCCTGACCAGGCCGTTCTCCTCGCAGATCCCGATCCACTCCGGCCAGCGGTAGTGCCCGCCCCGGTCCGAGTGGATCGTCGTGCGCACCCCCGCCGGCCTCGCCGCGCAGGCCTTGAGCAGGCTCGAGTTCGCGAGGCGCATGTCGGGGTGCAGCCCGATCGACCAGGCGACGGGCATCCCGTCGAAGCAGTCGACGATCGGGCTCAGGTATGACCTTCTCGCCGCCCGGGAGCCTGAACTCGGTGATGTCGGTGAGCCACAGCCGGTTGGGCTCGTCGGCGCGGAACCTCCTGTTCACGAGGTTCTCCGGCGCCTTGGAGACCTCGCCGGCGTAGGAGCTGTAGCCCCGGGCGCGCCTCTTGTTGTAGACGACCTCGAGGCCCTCCTCGCGCATCACGCGGGCCACGCGCTTCTCGCTGGCCCGGACGCCCTCGCGGCGCAGGCGCGCCCAGACGGTGCGGTACCCCCAGCACCCCGAGCCCTCGCGGAAGATGCGCACCACGCGGTCGCGTATGTCGGCGTCGCGGTCGCGCGGCGCGGCGACGCGGGGCCTCCAGTACTCATAGGAGCTCTTCGATATCCTCAAGAAACCTGTGATCGAGCGGAGGGGCAGGGCGGTCGCCCGCCTCAATCTCTCGCCGAGCTCGCACTTGCTCCTGTTCGAGATCGAAGCCGGGTCCCACCCTTCCGCTTTTAGGTCGGCCAACACCGCCCTGAGCAGCAGGTTCTCTATCTGGTCCTCGTTGAGCCCGGCGAGCGGGCCGGTCGCCGGCGGGGCGCAGATCGACTTGTCGGGGCCCAAGCTGGCCTCCTTCCGTGGCGGTTTCCTCGCCCCGATTCTACAGCGCGCCCCGGTGTAGCTGTGCGGGAGGTGCCCCGTCGCCCACTTCTTGGCCGCGCCCACCGAGACCCCCGCGAACTTCGCGGCGGCGGTCGGCCCCATGCCGTCCTCCGTCGCCAGGAGGAAGAGCTCGACCTTCTCCCTGCTGTACATGCGAACCTCCAGTCCGGACCGCCCCGCGGTCCAACTTTCTGTCCGCACCCCCAGGTTCGCCTCAACGGCTTCGGATCGAACCGCTTCCGGGGTGATCGGCTTATGTG
>CABUHP010000095.1 GCA_902491415.1 uncultured Collinsella sp. | reverse complement strand
CGCACGATGTCGTCGACGTTCAGGCCCTCGATATCTCGGACATCATCACGCTCTAAATACTAACTGAGCAACAAAATGATTCGTTTTCCTCCGTCCCCATGGGGTCTGGTGTGGTATTCTATCTGCGGGGTAATACTTAGGAATACAAAGTAATACCAACGCCGCAGAAACAAACTCCAGATGCGGGTCAATCGGGTTGCCTTCACAGCCCGTCGCCCAGCCGCGTGGCCCGCATCTATCCGCACCACCGTCGTTTCAAAAAGGAAGCGCCATGGCAGAACACATGACCCCCGTAGTCGCGAAGGTCTTGCCCGAGGAGAAGGCAGCCTTCGCGGCGGCAACCCAGCTCGTGGGCACCACGCCGTCCAACGCCATCCGCATGTTTATCGCCGCGTTCAATCGCTGCGGCACCTTTCCGTTTGACATCTCGCCCAACGGGGCCTTTGGCAAAGAGTGCCCCCAACAGCTAGTCGTTGAAGAGCGTCCCCAATGACTAGTCGTCGGGAGGAGGTTGGCATGCTCAATGCGATGATTTGGGCGCTTGCCTGTTTTGGCGTCGTCGCTGCCGATATTGCCCTGAGCGTCGTTTTGTTCTCCGCCCTTGGCGTCGCATCGGTGTTCATGAGTTTTTCGATCGATGACCTCGACATTCAATTGCTTCAGGCCGTCGCGCAGACGGCATCGTTTTTGATGGCGCTGCTGTGGTGGCGTTATCTGTGGCCGCGTTCGTTTATGGCACGCCGGCAAAGCGCACATCCGCTCGGCGGGGGAGCGCGTGGGGCGTGGAAACGGATTGCCTGCGTTATCGTGATTGGCCTGGCCCTGCAGGTGGTCGTTGGCTACGTGACCGACGCCGTGCTGTCGCTGCTGCCCGATGCTGCGGCCGACTACAGCGAGCTTGTCGAGGAAACAGGCATGGGTGACACCAGCTATCTCGCCGTCCTGACTACGGTGCTCGGTGCCCCATTTTGTGAAGAGCTGCTGGTGCGCGGCATTATTTTTGAGTTTTCGCTCCGAGCGTTTAATCCACAGTGCCGCCCACTTTGGAAGCGCCGGCGTCGTGCGAGCGCGCAAGGCGGCGCCATGGTGCCCTGGGCGGCCCCAAGCACGTGGGGTATCGCCGCGGCGATTGTGCTGCAGGCGGCCATCTTTGGCTTTATGCATATGAACTGGGTGCAGGGCTGCTACGCCGGCGCCGCCGGCCTCATCTTTGGTTGGGTGCTCGTGACGACCGGAAAGCTCCGCTACACGATCTTGCTGCACTTTGCCTTTAATGCCGGGTCGTATCTCATGACGTTGCTCTGGTTTGTGAACACGCCGTTCGACGTTGTGGTCACGGTTGGCATCGCCGGCTTTGTGCTGGTAGAGGCGATGCACTCGCTGCTTCGATTGTGCATTCCCGTGTCGCGCGAAGCTGATCGGTCTGAGTAATAACGCCTTTAATTAGACCGATGCGTCTTGAACGCACCTGGCGTTTCGCCGAATGCTTCTTTGAATTTTGAGTAAAAGAATGACATGTTGGAGATGCCGACTTTTCGGGCTACATACTGCACGCTGCGCTCGGTGTTATTGAGAAGATATGCCGCCTCTGTGAGCTGCTGGTTGAGCTTGATTTGCGAAAACGTTTTGCCGGTTTTTTGCTTGATCAAGCTGCTGAGATAGCTGGTGCTATAACCCGTATCGCTCGCAATGCTTTCGAGTGTGCAGTCGCCGTAGCTTCGCTCAATATGATTCAGAATCGACACGATGCGTTCGTCCGACATGATCGCCTGGTTATCAGTTGCGGAGCGTCGGTACAGTCCTCGAATGAGAACAAGGAATAGGCTGACGGCGAGGTGCCTCATGAGTTCATTGGAATAGGCATCTTTAAAGTGATATTCGATAAAGAGCATCTCGATGAGGCGTCGCGCATGTCGGGCGTATTCCTCTGGAAGAATGAGATATTTTCGGGCCTCGCGGTTTTTGGACACAAAATCAAATAGAAGATTCGTTAATGGTGACGCGCCGGGTAGCTGGCTCAGGAACAACGAATCGAACATTTCTTTTTTGAAGACGATCGAAATGACGATATCATGCTCGCCCTTAACGTATGGAACGCTTCTGACTACGCCGGTGTTGCAAATGAGCACGTCGCCCTTTTTAAGGAGTAGTCGCCGTCCGTTGACGATAAACGTGCAGACGCCGTCGTACACGTAGTTAAGCTCCATATCCCGATTGATATGAGGAGGAATATCGGTAAAGCGCGACTCCTTGATAAGACCCACGGGGTTTTCGTCGAGAGTTTCTTTCCAATCAAACAGATAGACCTCTTCGCCGTTAATGGTTGTGGTTTCCACCCTGTTATATCGCGGGCTGAGCTCTCCCGGATGTGTGCGATGCCACTCTTCGGTCTCGGTATGCGTATAGAGCAGCTGTTTGAGATTCGAATCCATGGGGTGCTCCAGGGGTGAACGGTAGAATCGATGCCTTAAACGGTATTATAGCTAAAAAAATGTTATAAACCCACGCTTTCTGTGCGATATCTTATGCATCTTGTTCTTCCTAGTATTGGGTTATCCGCTGGAGCATCCGATCAAGGAGGGCAAATGAGTAAGTTAAAACATGGGTTTGACTCCGACTTTTTATGGGGCGGAGCCATATCGTGCTCGCAGGCCGATGGTGCCTGGAATGAGGGCGGAAAGGGAAAGTCGACGCAGGATTGTCGATGGCTGGATGGTACCTGGACTCATGACCAGATTGAGGACAAGCATCAAAACAACCCCTTCTGCCATGATGAACTAATGAACGCTCTCGCAGATGATGGTGTTGAGTTCTACCCGTTTAGGCGCGGTAACGACTTCTATCATCACTACCGTGAGGACATCGCGCTTTTTGCGGAGATGGGCCTCAAGCTGTTCCGCACCTCTATTTGCTGGAGCCGAATCTATCCTAACGGAGATGATCTTGAGCCTAACCGCGAAGGCATCGAGTGGTATCGAAGCATGCTGGGTGAGTGCAAAAAGCACGGCATTAAAACCTTCGTCACCATGCTCCACTATGACATCCCGGTAAATCTTGTCACCACATATGGGGGATGGAAGAATCGCAAGACGATTGATTTCTTCGCCCGCTATGTCGAGACAATCGTTACGGAATTGGGCGATCTGGTCGATTTCTGGCTGCCTTTTAACGAGTTCAATGCAGCGCGTTTTTCGCCTTGGGACGGGGTCTGTCTGGTCAAAGACGAAGAGGGGGAGAACTTCGATCGAGCCATCTTCCAGTGCCTGCACCACGAGTTCGTTGCCAATGCGCGTGCCGTCGAGATTGTCCATCGTCTTTCGCCCGATACTCCCGTTGGCGGCATGATCGCTCGATTCTGTACGTATCCCGCCACCTGCCGTCCCGAAGATAACATGCAGGCTATTCACGACGACCAGTATTCCAACTGGTTCTATACGGACGTGATGGCTCGTGGAAAATACCCCGCTTATATGAATCGCTATTTCGACGCGTGCGATATCGAGATTCAAATGGAGCCGGGCGATGAAGAGCTCATCGCTCGCAACACGGTCGACTTCCTGGCCTTCTCGTACTACTTTTCCCAGGTATCCACCTGCGATCAGGGATGGGAGAAGACTGCGGGAAATCTGGTCATGGCAAACAAGAACCCTTATCTTGAGACGAGTGAGTGGGGCTGGCAGCTCGATCCCATTGGCCTGAGGGTTACCCTTAACCAGATGTATGACCGCTATGGGCTGCCCCTGTATATCGCCGAGAACGGCCTCGGTACATCTGATGTAGTCGAGGAGGATGGCAGCATCCACGACGAGTATCGAATCGATTATTTGCGCCAGCACATAAAGTGCCTTAAGGAAGCAGTGATCGATGGCGTTGACGTGCGCGGATACATGATCTGGGGATTCATTGACCTTGTTGCCTGCGGTCCTCTTACGATGGACAAGCGCTACGGGCTTATCTATGTCGATCTGGATAATTGCGGCAACGGCACTGCGGAGCGCTCGCGTAAAGACTCTTTCTATTGGTATCAGAAATGTATCGCCACTAATGGCGAGGATCTTGGGTAGGAGTGATTGTCGTGGCAGACAAGAAGGAACTGGCCGCTCGTGTCCTCGAGCTCGTGGGCGGCGCCGATAACGTTGTTATGGCAACGCACTGCATTACAAGGCTCAGATTCAACCTGAAGGACGATAGCAAGGCAGATCTGGAGGCCCTTAAGACGCTTGACGGCGCCTTGGGCGCGCAGGTTAAAGACGGGCAGTGGCAGGTTATCATCGGCGCCAGCGTGGGGTCGGTATATGACGAATTGGAGCCCATGCTAGGTGACAGGATGGGTGGCGAGGTCTCCGCCGACGCCGAGCAGCCTGAGCTCCAAAAAGGTTCGGCTCGCGTATTCGATATCATCACCGGCATCTTCTCCGCTATCATTCCCGCACTGGTGGCGGGAGGCATCGTAAAGGGCATCCTGGCTGCTATCGCGGCTTTTGGAATCGACACGGGTGCCGGCGACTTTGCGATATTCAATATGATTTCGGATATCCCGTTCTACTTCTTGCCGTTTTTGCTGGCAATGTCTACAGCTGATAAGTTCCGGGTCAACCGTTCGCTTGCGCTTTGTGTTGCCGGATCGCTGATGTACCCGACCATTGTCAACGCTGTCGGTACGGGCGAGACGCCCCTTGCGCTGTTCGGTTTTGCGGTGCCGATTTTTAGCTACGCCGATTCCGTGTTCCCGGTTATCTTTGGCGTCATTGGCTTGTCTTTTGTATATCGCGCAATCGACAAAGTCGTGCCGGATCTTTTTAAGCTCGTTGTCGTTCCGGCGCTCTCCCTTGCTATCGTGATTCCCGTCAACCTGTTTGTGCTCGCTCCGATTGGTGCCTGGTGCGGTCTTGGTCTTGCCAACGGTATCGTTTGGCTATTCTCGACGTTAGGCCCCGTTGCCGGTTTTCTGCTGGGCTTCTTTATGCCGCTTATCGTGCTCTTCGGCATGCACCAGTCAACGAGCCCCATCCAGATTTCCAATATCGCAACGCTTGGGTATGACTATCTGCTCCCGATCTCTTTCTGCCATAACCTCGCCGAAAGCGGTGCGTCTTTTGGTGCAGCCCTGCGCATGACCGACGAAAAGCTCAAGTCCGCTGCAATGACGTGCGCCTTCTCAGCATTTATGGGAATTTCCGAGCCCGCCTTGTTTACCGTTCAGGTTCCTAACAGGACTCCGCTTATCGCTGCGATGATCGCGGATGGCATTGGCGGTGCGCTTACCGTTGTTCTCGGCGCAAAGTGCTTCGGCTTTGTTATGCCCGGCATTACCTCGTTGCCCGTTTATGCCGATCCAAGCGGCAATCCCATGAACCTGATCATGATTGTCGTCTGCATCGCTTTGACTTGGGTTATCTCTGCGGCGCTCTCGTTTGCGCTCTATGGTCGTTTCGACAAAAAGTAACGACGTTTTGAGATAGACAATATTAATCGGCCGCTCGCCGGGGAATCGTTCTGCGACGCCCCGGCGAGCGGCATTTTATTGGTGGGGCGTGTCGTGTCGCCAACGGCGGCATGCCGCCTCGCCGCGCTAGTTGCGTCTGCCGCCTCCGTTGGCGCCCTGACGCCCCTGTGCCGCGCGATTGCGACCGGCAGTGTTCTGCGCGCGGGACATACCGCCGTGACCCTTGCTGCCCTTGGGCCCCTTGCCGGCGGCGCCACCGTGGGCCTTGCCGCCCTTCTTGCCGGTGCCATGCCCACCGCCGGCAGACATCTCGCCCGGGCGCGGCGGCACGGGACGGATCAGGCAATGCTTGGTGTAGCCGATCAGGTCGCGACGGCCAGCCTTTTCCAGCGCCTCGCGTACCAGCTTGTAGTTCTCGGGCTTGCGATACTGGATGAGCGCGCGTTGCATGGCCTTCTCGTGCGGGTCGCGCGCCACATAGATCGGCTCCATGGTGCGCGGATCCACGCCGGTGTAGTACATACAGGTCGACATGGTGGACGGCGTGGGGTAGAAGTCCTGCACCTGCTCGGGCATGTAGCCCATGTCGCGCACGGCTTCGGCAAGGTCCACAGCTTCCTTCATCGTCGAGCCGGGGTGGCTCGAGATCAGGTATGGCACCACGTACTGCTTGAGTCCGTATTCGCGGTTCAGACGTTCAAATTTACGGCAGAACGCGTCGTAGACGGCGCGGCTCGGCTTGCCCATCACGGACAACACCGCGTCGCACACATGCTCGGGCGCCACGCGTAACTGGCCCGAGACATGGTGTTCTAGCAGCTCGCGCAAAAACTCGTCCGAGGCGTCGGCCATGGTGTAGTCAAAGCGGATGCCGCTGCGGACGAAGACCTTCTTGACGCCCGGCAGCTGGCGCAGGTCGCGCAGCAACTGCGTATAGCCGCTCTCGTCGACCACCATGTTCTTGCATACGCTCGGCCACAGGCAGCGCTTGTTCTTGCACACGCCATGCTTGAGCTGCTTGTCGCAGGCAGGGCGGCTAAAGTTTGCCGTCGGTCCGCCCACGTCGTTGATATAGCCCTTAAACTCAGGATCGCGCGTGAGCAGCTCGGCTTCGCGCATGATCGAGTCGTGGCTGCGCATCTGCAGCACGCGACCCTGGTGGAAGGTGAGGGCGCAAAACGAGCACTCGCCAAAACAGCCGCGGTTGGAGCTAATGGAAAACTTGATCTCGGCAAAGGCCGGCACGCCGCCTGCCGCGTCGTAGTCGGGATGCCAATCGCGTGCGTAGGGGAGCTCGGCCACCTCGTCCATTTCGTCGGTGGTGAGCGTCGCCGATGGCGGGTTCTGCACCACATAGACGCTGTTGGGGTAGGGCTCTACCAGGCGGTGTCCGGTGATGGGG
>CABUHP010000094.1 GCA_902491415.1 uncultured Collinsella sp. | reverse complement strand
GATTCAATCTCGAAAACAGCATTGCCCAGTTGACAAAACTATAGGAACACCCCCCGACAGTTACCGGCAAGGTAATGTTTGTCAGATGTCTCAAATTATCGGCAAGCAGCACAGTTGACGCGCATATATCGCTGACGTCCAGCTTTCTAGGTGCGCTCATGCACAAGCCCCGCTGGCAGAGCGAGCTGCGAGCGGGGCTTGTGTTGGAAAGTCGCACTCGAACGAGGGCCGCGGAGAATTGATCGATTTGACTACCTCCCCGATCGGTCAATTAGAACTCGAGCTGCTCCAGGCGATCGAAGACCGTGTCGATACGGGTGAGGAAGTCCCACGGATCAAAGATCTCGTCGAGCTTCTCCTGACTGACGGTGCAGCGCGGGTCGGCCTCGAGACGTTCCTTAAAGGTGGGACCGGAGACACAGTCCTGTACCTCATGCCAGGTTGCCATGGCGTTCTCCTGCACAATGGCGTACGCGTCCTCGCGGGTGATGCCCGTATCGACGAGGGCCAGCAGCACCTTGGAGGAGAAGATGAGACCACGGGTCTTGTTGAGGTTGGCCATCATGCGGGCAGGGTACAGCTGCAGGCCGTCGATAACGCGAATGAGGCACTGGAACATGTGGTCGAGGGCGATGAAGCTGTCGGCCTGGGCGACACGCTCGGCAGAGGAGTGCGAAATGTCGCGCTCGTGCCACAGGGCAACGTTGTCGAAGGCGACCTGGGCGTTGGACTTGACGATGCGCGAAAGGCCGCAGACCTTCTCCATAGTGATGGGGTTGCGCTTGTGCGGCATGGCGGAGCTGCCCTTTTGACCCTTGCGGAACGGCTCCTCGGCCTCGAGCGTATCGGTCTTCTGCAGGTTGCGAACCTCGGTCGCAATGCGCTCGCAGGTAGCTGCCGTGGTAGCGAGCACGCCGGCAAGGTAGGCGTGGTGGTCACGGCTGATGACCTGCGTGGACAGCGGATCGTGAACCAGGCCCAGGTGCTCGCAGACATACTCCTCGACAAACGGTTCGATGGAGCTGTATGTGCCAACAGCGCCCGAGATGGCACCGAAGGCAACATTCTTGCGGGCGTCCTCAAGACGATCCAGATCGCGCTTGAGTTCCCATGCCCAAGAGCCAAACTTCATACCGAAGGTCATCGGCTCGGCGTGGATGCCGTGGGTACGGCCGGCGCAGAGCGTGTTGCGCTCCTCGAAGGCGCGGCGCTTGCAGATCTCGCCGAGCTTCTTGACGTCCTCGATGATCAGGTCACAAGCCTGGGTGAGCTGATAGCACAGAGCCGTATCGCCCAGGTCGGAGCTGGTCATGCCATAGTGAACCCAGCGGCTGGGCTTGGGGTCGCCCTCGGGAACATCGGCGTCGATGTACTCCTTCATGTTGGTCAGGAAGGCGATGACGTCGTGGCGCGTGACCTCCTCGATCTCGTCGACCTTCGCCTTCTCAAAGTTGGCATGGTCGCGGATCCACTGGGCTTCGTCTTTAGAAATGCCGATCTTGCCGAGCTCCGCCTGGGCCTCGCAGGCCAGGACCTCGATCTCCTGCCAAATGGCGTACTTGTTTTCGAGGGAGAAGATGTGTCCCATCTCCGGGCGGGTATAGCGATCGATCATAGCGGCTCCTTTTTGGTTATTGGCACGTTGGTCGTAACTCAACCATTGTACCGTGCGCGCGTGCCAGTATGGGCAGCGGGTATGAACCTAACATTTTGGAATTGGAGCGGGCAACGGGACGTCTGCGTATTTGCTTCGCAAATCCGCACCGGCTGCGGTCGGCAGACCCGGTCCGCGCACACGCACGGGCACAGCGGGTTGGACCCGACGTTCCCGAGGTCCCCCGTACTCGATGGAGCGGGCAACGGGACATCCGCGTATTTGCTTCGCAAATCCGCACCGGCTGCGGTCGCCTATCGGCGCCCTTGCCTGCTCGCTATAAACGCTTCGCGTTTATTTAACGCTCGCACCCTGTCGGGTTCGAGTCCCGGCGCTTTGTTGAAAAAAGCACGGCACCGAAACGGTGTCGTGCTTTTACTTTTTTGGAGCGGGCAACGGGACTCGAACCCGCGAGTGTCAGCTTGGGAAGCTGATGCCTTACCACTTGGCGATGCCCGCATATGTGGGGGATAGTATAACGCGGTTGTCTTGTTCGATACAAGGGTGGCGATGCTTGTTTTAGCTGTGGAGATTCGTTTAAAAATCGCGTCAATTGTGGAGACGAGGACCTTTGACTTCCTGTTCACCTTATCTTCTACCTGCGCTTTTGCTTGATTGTTGTATTTGAGCTCAATTTGTCAGGAATTGGGCAAGCTTTTGGTCAGGCTCCGGTACTTACCCGCATGAACCTCGGGGGTAGCCTCGTCCTACGCGTCGCAGCCTCCCCGTGCGGCGCACGAGGGATAAGGAGCAGCCATGTCCAACGCACCCACGCACTCTGTCCACAGCGCAATCGCAACAGGTCCGCTGCTCCTGCTCCTCTTCCTGCTGTTCGGCTGCCTGGCACCGGGAGCCGCATTTGCCGTCGATGGCTACGACCAGCTCGGCTTCCGTACTATTAGCGATGATTGTGGGCCCTTCTTCATCGGCAAATATGAAGCTCAAGACGCCTCGATTGCCTACTGCATGAACCAGGAGCGCCCCGGCCCCACCAAGCCGGGCGGCCCATGGCTCAACTTTGATCAAGGCTGGGTGTGGCTCGACGACGAGTTCGCGGCAATCGTTTGTCACGGATATCCCACCACCACGTCGTTTGGCGGTTACCATCTTTCACCAGATCGCGCCCGCGCCGCCACCCAGCTTGCCGTATGGATGCTCAACGGCACTACCCATGTCGACGGCACCTACTCCTACACGACCGCTCAGGGCAAAACCAAGAGCGGACACTTTACCGCCGACAATGAAGTCGTGGCGGCTGCGCGGTGGCTCCACGACAGCGCAAAATCAGGAAGCATCAAAGCCGCTCCGCACCGCGCGCGGCGCTATCTAGGAGCCGTATCGGGCGGCAGCAAACGTCAAGACATGCTCTATGTACTGCCGGCGGTCTCTGTTTCCTTCCAAAAGCAGTCTGCAAACGCTGCCATTACCAGCGGAAACAATACTTATCAGTTTGACGGGGCAACATTCGATGTTTTTGAGAGCGCCAGCGGCGCGCGTGTCGGCACCATCCAGATGGACAGCAACGGTCGAGCGCAGGCAACACTTCTGCCCAACACGGCATACTACCTAGTTGAAACAAAGGCGCCGGCCGGCTATGTCCCCCGTCGTGATCGCATCGCCTTTACCACGGGGAATGACGGTGGACAGGTCGCCATTGATGAACAGCCCGGCACCATCAACCTGCGTATCGTAAAACTCGATGCCGCGACGAATGCCGGCCCCCAGGTGGGATCCTCACTCGCAGGAGCAGAGTTCACGTGTGTGTCGCAATCAACCCCTGGATGGGCGCAAATCCTCACGACCGACGAAAGCGGTCAGGCCACCCTCGCCGATGTCCCCTTAGGAACCTTTACCATCTACGAATCAAAAGCCCCCGAGGGCTACCTGCCATCCAACGACAGCTGGACCTATACCGTTGGAGCCGACCAACTCGGCGATTCAGGCGTGGTCGAGATCGAATCGCGCGTTTCCGATATCCCCATTGCGTTTGACCTTGAGATTTCCAAATTCAAGGACTACGGCAATAGCGATCAATCCGGCCTGGAGCAGCCGGCAGGAGGTGTTGTCTTTGAGGTTGTCAGCAACAGCTCTCAGCAGGTTGTTGGCTCACTGACTACAAACATCTATGGCTTTGCCTCCACCAAAGATCAGCCCGAAGCATGGTTCGGCACAGGCAAGCGACCCGCCGGTGTCCACGGAGCCGTCCCATACGACCGTGCCGGCTACACGGTTCGCGAGGTTCCGGAAACCGTCCCCGAGGGTTTTAAACGTGCAGGGGAATGGACCGTCGGGGCCAATCAGATTTCCGACGGCGCCGAGCTTCAATATATCGTGGACAACCACGCTCTGTCGACGCATCTCCAGATTGTAAAACGCGATGCCCAAACAGGCGCTTCTGTTCCCCTAGCCGGATTCACCTTCCAACTCCTCGACAGCAATCACGAACCTGTCTCACAAACTTGCTGGTATCCAGCACATAACGTAATGGACACCTTTACGACTGACGCGACCGGGACCGTCACACTGCCCGAATCGCTCGTGCCGGGCACCTATTATGTACGCGAAACCTCGGCCAAAGAGCCCTATCTTGTCGGCGAAGAGATCGAGGTAAACATACCAGCCGACATGAACCTAACGCCCGTTGCAATCGCCTCGTATTATGACCACGCCGCGACCGGAAACATCAGGATCGTTAAAACCGATGCCATAGACGGCAGCAGCCTCGCGGGCGCCGTCTTTGAGATCCGTGCCTCGGGTGATATCGTGCGCCCCGACGGTAGCATTGCCGCGCTCGACGGTGAGACTGTCGCGACCGTCACGACGGATGAAACTGGAGAAGCACGCGCGGGCAACCTCCCACTGGGATCTGGCACCGCACGCTACGAGGTTGTCGAGACTCAAGCGCCGGCAGGCTTCTTGCTCGATCAGACAACCCATATTGTCGACCTTACTTATGCCGACCAGAAAACACCCGTTGTAGAAGCACGGCTTAACGTGTCCGACGATTACACCAAGGTTGATATCTCCAAGGTCGATGCAAGCGGTGAGCAGGAAGTGGAAGGCGCACAGCTCGCCTTATATGGTCCCGATAAAACCGAAATAGACTCCTGGACCTCATCCGACAAGCCACACCGCGTCGAACATCTTGCACCCGGCACCTACTCGTTGCGCGAAATGATGTCTCCGCGGACCTATGACCTTGCCGAGGAGATAACGTTTGAAATAAAGGATACGGGAGAAGTCCAATCCGTCGCGATGAAGGATGCGCCCATCGAGATCAAGGGGCAGGTCGACAAGCGTCAGGAACTTGTCCAACCTATCGAAAAGGGCCTGTTGGCTAACGGCGATGGTAAAAACCGTGCCGCGATGCAAACCAATACGGATGGGCTTTTCTCCTATACCATCGACGCTCGAAACGATTCAACTACCTGGGTTGATGAGTTCACAATTACCGATGATCTTGAGTGTGCCGAGAACGATACGGCGAGATTCGTCTCAATCGAAACCCCCGTCGCCATCGGCGACCTCAATGGTCTGTGCAACGTGTGGTATCGCACGACGCCGTTGGACTCGACAGACGTCGATGAGCCGGCAAACGCGACACTTGACGATGGGCACGAAAATCCTTGGCTTGAGTCCGACGAAGTAAGGGAGAGTCTGGGTGAGGATTGCCGCCTCGTCGATTACGACGGCTGGCACCTCTGGAAGGCGGATGTCTCGACCACGGAATCCACCACACTCGAGGCGAAAGAACTCGACCTTGCGTCCAATACCGTCGTAACGGGCATTCGAATTGAATACGGTGCGGTAGCCGCCGACTTTACGACTCGAAGCGATGCGGATTCCTGGACCCGTGATGATCTCAAAGATGAGCACGACGACCTTGACGATGCCAAAGCAATCCTTGGCACAGATGCTCGGGGCGCAGTCGTGCACATGCAGGCAACGTCGGCTTATACACCCCAAACTGCACTCACCAACAGCGCACGCGTCGATCTTTGCCGCAACGGCGGCGGCGATAAACTTGAGTCACATGACGAGGACAGTGTCATTCAACGCTGTACCCTACCGCAGGACCTACCGACAACAGGATCAGCTCCCATCGCCGCTTGCATCACCGCGCTCCTGACCTCGGGTGCCGCAGCCCTATGGTTCGCTCGCCTTAGGTCGATCCCAAAGAAGCGCTAGCGCGATGAAAAAGCGGGCGAGACAGTCCCCCGGCTCGCCCGCTTTCAATCATTTGAATCGCCGTATCTACTCTGCAGACGAAGATCCACCATCAACGATTGCCTGCTCGGACTCAGGAATCCCATCGGCACCCGTGCTCTGTTCCTGCTCCACCTCTTCGCTGATTGCGGAGGCGGGGGTCGAGCCCTTCGTGCCCACGATGTAGGCAGCTCCAAACCCTAACGCAATGGCAATCAAGGTCAAAATCACGTAGACAGGCCAATGGCGCTTAATATACGAAAACACGTTGACTCCTTAGAGCTCCGTCTACGAACGGCGGATAACCTCGGTCACGACCTCGGATACCGTGGCAATGTTCGTCGGGTTGACATTGTGGGGCAGGTCGTCCTCGGTACGAGCGCAAGCCAGACGTGTGCCGTCCACGCCGGCGATGGTGAGGGCTCGGCGGCTCGCCTCGAGCGCGGCGTAGGCATCGGTCTTGGCATAGGGCATCTCGAGCGCGCCACAATCGACATGGAACGACTTGCAGACCTTGCTGACCAGGTTCATGATGCGGCGATCGCCCTTGAGCAGCTGCTGTTCGCCCTCAACCGTCACCACCGAAAGCCTACCGGCGCCGACGGATTCAAGATTGATGAAGAAGACGCCGCGGAGCTTATCGCGATGCGAAGCCAAGAAGGCCTTCATACCGGCGCCATCACAATCCGAGGCGCCCGTTGCCACAAACCAGATATCGTGACCGAGCAGCTCATCGTCGCCCATAGAGGCGACAGCCGAGAGCATATCTTCGGAAGAAGCGCCGTCGGAAGACGTAGCGCCGCCCTTCCAACCATCGTTATCGTCCTCGAAATTATCCCACGAACCGATGCCGCGACCGGACTTCTTGGCATCGTAATCGTCTTCGACGCCCAGCCAATCACTCATGCTGTCCTGTTCGTTTTTCTTTTTACGACCGAACAGGCCGCCCAGGCCGCGCTTGCGAGACTTGGGTGCCGCCGGGGCGGGAGCCGAAATGGTCTCGATCGGCTGAGCGCCCGACGCAACGGGCCTAGGAGGCGCAACGGGTGCCGATGTTGGTTCGGGACCCTGAGCGGTAGCAAAGGGGTCGTTGACCTGTGCGGAGGGGTCGGGAAGGTCGAACAGCGACGTGCGAGACGCAACGTTTGCCTGCTTCATCGACGGCAGCGACG
>CABUHP010000093.1 GCA_902491415.1 uncultured Collinsella sp. | reverse complement strand
TCAACGATATGGCACCGTGGGGACACATGTATGTCAATCCTGGTCTAACAGAGCCTTAAATAATCATTTGGCTGCCCGCTGGCTAAGTGAGTAGACTTTTTTGGAAATGCCGAGCACCCAACATATTTGCCTCAATAAAACCGCTGGTCACGGACTTGTGCTTTGTCGGTGTGGTCCGGGATTCGGTAAAAGTCTACTCACTTAGTTTTGCGTGTCCGCAACGAGACTCCAGCCGGGGTGATTCCACCGCAAATTAGCTTCTCCCATCGCCGCAATTAGGCGCCGTACGGATTCCGGTCCCTCTCTATGCGTTGGCGGATGTGGGCGTACTCGATAATCAACAGTACCAGCAGTAGGGCCATGATGGCCAGGTAGCTCACGACGGCGCCCATCAGGCCGAGCAGATTGATCAGAATCACCGGGAGCACCACGCTCACGGCAAAGCAGGTCAGGTAGATCTTGGTGACGTCGCCGGCATGGCGCAATACCGTGATGATGGCGTAGATAAAGTCGATGGCCGCGGTGACGCCGCCGGCGACGACCATCAGCAGCGCCAATGTGCGGTAGCGCTCAAAGTTGAGGCCGTACATATAGCTCATGAGGGGAATACCTGGACCTGCCATAAATGCGGCGCACACGCCGGTGATGACCACGATCAGCGCCATAACGGCAACAATAATCAGGTCAAAGCGACGACGCTTGCGAGGATTAGCCCAAATGCTCGACAAGCGCAGGAGCTTCGGTTTATAGACAAATCCAATGCTCAACAGAATAGCCTGAGCTGGAAAAAACAGGGCATTAAAGTACAACTGGTATTTGTAGGCCAGTGTTCCTTCCATCACAAACTTGGGCATGCTCTCGATAAGATTGAACAGGAATAGCGCGCCAAAGAGTGGGGCGCACTGGACAAACAGGTGGCCGACCTCGCGCAGGCTTACGCGGCGCGATTTTTCGGTCTCGAGCAGGGCGAGCGGCGCGGTGACCAGCACGAGCGAGGCGATCGCGGCGATGCCCATGGCCATGGCCGCGATGGGCATACTGCGCGTGAGGAACAGCGCCACGCTGAAGACCGCGATGACGCCGACGGAGCGTAGCGTTTGGCTCATGCCAGCCAAGTAGAGTTTGTCGGCCTGCTGCAGGCGGCCTTCGTACACGTCGGCGACGCCATCGATGACCTTATACAGGTAGACGCCCAGGCCGATCGTCGCCATCTGCGCATCATAGCCGCGGGCGCTGCTGTACATGAGGCCGCAGCCTAGGGCGAGCGCTCCACAAAGCCAGCGGTTGAGCTGGTAGGAGGCAAAGGACGTCTTTTCGTCGATGTCTGAGACCTGGAAATTGCGCACGCCGTAGTTGCACGCGATCATGATGAGCGTGCCGGTGACAAAGGCGATGGAGAATTTGCCTGCTTCTTCGGCGCCCACGAGCTGCGTAGACACGATGGTGAGCAACGGAAACGCCAGGCCCCATACGGCGGTGCCGAGGGTGTTCCAAAGATAGTCGCGGCTGGTGGCGTGCTCCTCGTATTCCGCTTCCTGCATGGAGAAGCCGCCGCCGTAGACGGCGCCGAGCAGACGGTTCCACCAAGCGTTGACCATGCGGCGGACGGGGCCGGGCTCCCGATCGCGTTCGCGCCGGCGACGTGTGGCTTGGCTGCTATCGGGTCCGCCGGCGTTGCGCTGGCTCAGCTCCTGGATGCGCGCGAGCTCTTCGGCCGTGTGGGAGGCGGGGAACAGGCCGTTCTCGATGCGGCCGCCCTGGGCCTTCGCGGCGCCGTCTTTCGATGCAGCGGGGTTGGAGATGCCGTTACGGCGGGCGATGGCGCGGCGAATGCTATCGAGGGGCGTGATGCTCAAAGCGGGGTCCTTTCTATTGCTGCGCTCTAGTATAGACACCGCGGTGTCCGCTCGTGTTTTTGAACAGGTTGTTCGATAATTTCGGCGGCGCCATTCGGTAGTCGGCACTTAGGGACGTTCCTTATGTGCCGGCACTTTGGGAACGTCCCTAATGCCGGCATCCGGGGACATTTCTTGAATGTTGCCTGTTCAAGATCAAGAGTGTCCCCAATGACTGGTCGTTTAAAAACGTCCCCAATGACTAGGCCGCTTGCCTGCGATTTTTGACCGTTGGGCGGGCTTGCCGCCCTTGCCGCAAAAACGTTTTTTGCATATCGGGTACAACGGGCTTTACGTGAGTAAAGTGCGCGCCGCGTCCATGTGTCGCGTTTTTAAAGGAGGCCCCATGCCTGGTGTTACCCCTGCAGAAGTTTTGTCCAACTTTGGTATTACGCTCGTTGAAGATCCCGCCGAGAATCAGCCCCGTCTGCTGGTCGATCTACCCGCCGCGGAGCTCGTCGAGCACGCTATCCGCCGCGGAGAAGGCCACATGGCATCCAATGGCGCGCTGGTGATCGAGACGGGGGAACGTACCGGCCGTTCCCCCAATGACCGCTTTATCGTTGACACCCCCGATGTTCACGACAAGATTGCCTGGGGCGCCGTCAACCGCCCGCTGTCCGTCGAGAGCTATGAGGCCATCAAGGCCGGCATCGTCGACTATCTCAACGAGCGCGATGTGTTCGTCACCCGCGGCATGGCGGGCGCTGACCGCAACCACACGCGTCGCCTGCTTGTTGCCTGCGAGCGTGCCAGCCAGGCACTCTTCATTAAGCAAATGCTCGCCCGTCCGCTCGCTCGCGAAATCGCGCGCACCGGCGAGCCCGACTTCTGCGTGCTCGCAGCGCCCGGTTACCAGTGCGATCCTGCCATCAAGGGCCTCAACTCCAGCGCCGCCGTGGTCATCAACTTCCAGGAACGCGTGATTCTGGTCGCCGGCACCGGCTACTCCGGCGAGATTAAAAAGTCCATCTTCAGTGTCATGAACTATCTGCTGCCCGTCGAGGATGACGTGCTGCCCATGCACTGCTCGGCCAGCATGGATCCCGTCACGCACGAGACTGCCGTGTTCTTTGGCCTGTCCGGCACGGGCAAGACCACGCTTTCTGCCAACCCCACGCGCCTGCTGATCGGCGACGACGAGCACGGCTGGTCCGACATGGGCATCTTCAACATCGAGGGTGGCTGCTACGCAAAATGCGAGGGCCTGGACGCCTTCCACGAGCCCGAGATCTTCAACGCCGTCCGTTTTGGCGCCATTTGCGAAAACGTGGTGCTCGACGAGAACCGCAAACCTAACTATGATGACACCTCGATTACGCACAATACGCGCGTGGCCTATCCCGTCGAGCATATCCCCAACGCGTGGACTAAGGGCATGGGCACCACCCCGAGCGTCGTGTTGTTTTTGACCTGCGATGCCTTTGGCGTGCTGCCGCCCATCTCACGCCTGACGGCCGATGCCGCCATGTACCACTTTGTGACGGGCTTTACGGCTAAGATTCCCGGCACCGAGGTCGGCGTCACCGAGCCCACGCCCACGTTCTCTTCGCTGTTCGGCGAGCCGTTTATGCCGCTCGACCCCATGGTTTACGCCAAGATGCTTGGCGAGCGCATTGCCGACGGCCGCACACGCGTGTACCTGGTCAACACCGGCTGGATTGGCGGCGGCTACGGCGTGGGTCATCGCATCGAGCTGGCCTACACGCGCTCGCTGGTCGCACGCGCCCTCGACGGCACCATCGAGGATAGCGAGTTCGTGCACGACGACATCTTTAACGTCGACATTCCCACGACGTGCCACGGCGTGCCCGATGGCATCCTGGTGCCGCGCCAATACTGGCAGAGCACCGCGCGCTATGACGAGGCCGCGCACAACCTGGCGGTGATGTTCGAGGAGAACTTCGAGAAGAAGTACTCGCACCTGCCCGAGTCCGTCAAAGCCGCCGGCCCGCACGCCCAGGTGTCCGCCGAGGCCCGTCATCACGGCCGCGGCCTGCTGGGACTCCGCCACTAGCTTCGCCGTGAGTCCATATCCACCACAAAGGGGACAGGCACCTTTGTGGTGGTTTTGCTCGTGTGGATGACTCGGGTTACAATACGCCTGACATATCGTCCCCTTCTCCGGATGGGGACAGTGCAAGCGTTCTTGTGACGGCACCGTAGGACTTTGAAGGTGGCCGTTGTAAGGGCGCTTTTTGTTTAGGCGCCCTCACTCGGGCGCGCACAATGAAGGGAGAGCGTATGAAGAGCTTTATTGCCGAGGATTCATTCTGGGAGCTGTTTCCGCAGGCAGCGGTCGGTGTTGTGGTCGTGGAGGGCATGAAGCCCACGGCTCAGATTCCTCAAGAGGACGTGGATGCGATTGCGGCGTTGCTCGACCGCGCCAATATCGATGCGGAGCGTCATCTGACCAGCGACACTATCAGCGAGAACGCACCGGTCAGGGCATGGCGCGAGGCCTATCGTCTGTTCAAGACCAAGAAAGGCGCGCGCCGCTCGATCGAGAACTTGCTCAAACGCGTGCTCAAAGGCAAGCCGGTGGGCCACATTACGCCCGCGGTGGATATTTACAACACGGTGTCGCTGACCTACGCGCTGCCCGTGGGAGGCGAGGATCTGCATGCGATCGAGGGGGACCTTCGCCTGAAGGTGACCGACGGTGGCGATGCGTTCTTGCCGCTTGGCGAGGAGGCGGACGATCCGACGCTGCCCGGCGAGCTCGCCTACATCGATGATGCGGGCGCTGTGTGCCGCTGCTGGAACTGGCGCGACGGCGTTCGCACGGCGCTGTCCGATGATTCGGCCGATGCGTTCCTAGCGATTGAGTGCGTGGAGCCCGAGCGGATGGGGGATTGCCAGGCTGCGATCGATCGCTTAGCCGAGCTGCTTGAGCGCTATCTGGGAGCGACGGTTGTCATTAAGACGCTTGTGACCCGCGACAATCCTTGCGTGGAGCTGTAGCGGCGCCTAGAACCTATTGATGCCCCAAACCACCACAAAGGTGCCTGTCCCCTTTGTGGTGGTTTTTATGTTGATGGGTTAACAAATGGGGTATTTGGGTACGGGTGTCGCCTTATGCGACTAAGATGTTTACCCGTTAGCATTATGCAAGCGAAAGGCGGTCGTCTCCCATGCAGCAGAGCGACGAGACACGTTTCGAGGACTTTGTCGGACTGATCAGCGGTCTCTACAAGGAGATCCAGCGCATTAAGACGTCTGAGGGCGCAAGGCTGGGCCTCAAGGGCTCCGACGTTATGTGCCTGTACTATCTTGAGCGCAGCAAGGACGGCCTGACTGGTGCCGACCTGGCTCGCATGGCAGGCGTGACCCGCGCCGCCGTCTCGCGTACGCTCGCGCATCTGGAGGAGGGCGGCTACGTCGAAGTCGATGATTCGGGCGATGCCGCCGTTAAGTATCGTGCTCCGGTTCGCCTGACCGCTCTGGGCGGCGAGAGCATGAGCGAGGCGGACCGCATCATTCGCGAGGTGCTCGATACCACCGGTAAGGCTATGGGTGTGGAGCAGCGCGAGCAGATGTATGCATCGCTGCGTACGATTCTCGACACCCTGCGCGAGATCTAAGGCCGCCAAGGCATTTGCTTCCCATTAACAACTGCATAGTCCCGTTTGAGCGCGTATACCGTGCCGGGGCATTGCTGTCAAAATTCCCCGCGCGAGCTCCGCGCAAGAAAGGATTTGTTATGTCCATTCGTATTATTACCGATTCCGCAAGCGATATGTCGCCGGCGGAGCACCCCGCTCTGCGTGTTTTGCCGCTGTCCGTCACCTTTGGCACCGATGTGTATATGGATGGCGTCGACATCGATCATCAGCGCTTTTACGAGATGCTCGTGGAGCGCGATGAGCTGCCCAAGACCGGCCAGGTCAACCCGTACGCGTTTTCGCAGGCGATTGCCGAGGCACGTGAGGCCGGCGACGAGGCAGTGATTATTACCGTGGGCGCCAAGCTTTCGGGCACCAATCAGAGTGCCCGTACCGCACTTGCCGAGGCGCCGGGCGGCGACGTGTTCGTGGTGGACAGCAATAACGTCACCCTGGGCGAGCGTGTCCTGGTCGAGTATGCGTTGCGCTTGGTGGACGAGGGCCGTAGTGCGGCCCAGATCGCGGCGGCCGTCGAGGCAGTCCGTGACCGCGTGGTGGTTATCGGTCTGCTTGAGACGCTGGAGTACTTGGTGCGCGGCGGTCGCCTGTCTGCTGCGGCCGGCGCTGTGGGCACGTTGCTCAACGTAAAGCCCGTTGTGGCCGCCGAGGACGGCCTGATCGTGCAGCTGGGCAAGGCGCGCGGTTCCAAGAACGGTCGTAACCTGCTCAACCAGAAGGTAGAAAAGGCGGGCGGCGTCGACTTTTCCATGCCGCTGGCGCTGGGCTATACAGGCCTTTCGGACGCCGTGCTCAAGAAATATATCGAGGACAGCGCGGCACTGTGGGCTGGTCATACCGAGGGCGAACTGTCCATCCACACCATTGGCGCCACCATCGGCACCCACGTGGGCCCCGGCGCCGTAGCCGTAGCCTTCTTCCGCCCCGCCAACTAGCTTTCCGGTCAAAACCACCACAAAGGGGACAGGCACCTTTGTGGTGGTTTATGCTTTTCCGGGTGGAAGGGAGCGAGCAATGGCGTCTGAGGGCTTTTTTGAACGGGTGTACGAGGTGGTCGAGCAGATTCCCGAGGGGATGGTCGCCACGTATGGCCAGGTGGCGCTGCTTGCCGGTCGTCCACGAAGTGCGCGGTACGTGGGGTATGCCCTGCATAGTAATCCGCGCCCCGGCGAGATTCCCTGTCACCGCGTGGTGTTTGCCGACGGGCACATATGCGAGGGCTTCGCTTTTGGCGGTCCCGATGCTCAACGTGAGCTTTTGCTAGGGGAAGGTGTGGCGTTTAAGGACGACATGCACGTCGACTTGGCCGCCTGTCGCTGGCCTGCCGGGCTCTAGCGGTTCTGCCGTGGCGAAAACCACCACAAAGGCGCCTGTCCCCTTTGTGGTGGTTTTACACTGTAGGTTTACCAGAGCTAACTTATGGAGAAGGTGTGGCGGCGTACTTTGCCGTCAGAAAGTAAACCACGGTGAACTATATTGGTTTCAGCAACGGAGCAGGCAATAGGCGATGAAAAAG
>CABUHP010000092.1 GCA_902491415.1 uncultured Collinsella sp. | reverse complement strand
GCAAAGAAGGCCACTTAATGTGGCCTTCGTCTTGCGCAGGACTGTAGAGCAGGAAACCTTATATCCGGCCCCTCCGTCCGGGGACCGCGCCGTACCAGCTACAGCGTCATGTTTGGATCGGCGTCGACGTCGAACGGCGAGATTTCACCTCGGTCGAATTTACGGCGAGCGACCTCCGCAATCATGGCTGCGTTATCGGTACAGGCAGACAAGGGCGGCACCGTTACGCGAATCCCCTGACGCCCAAGCTTCTTGATCATCATCTCGCGCAGATGCGGGTTGGCCGAGACGCCGCCACCGATGCAGTATTCCTTGCATCCGGTAGCGTGCAATGCGTTTTTGGCCTTCTTGTACTGCACGTCAAAGACAGCTGCCTCAAACGAAGCTGCCAGATCGGGCAGGTGAATCGTGCGCCCGGCCTTGGTCTCCTGTTCAATGTAGAGCGTCACAGCGGTTTTAAGGCCCGAAAGCGAGAAGCGATAGTCTCCTCTGCTGTTAAGCGCACGGGGGAAATCGATCGCCTTGGGGTTGCCCGTCTCGGCCAGCTTGGAAATGATGGGGCCACCGGGATAGCCCAGACCCAACGCCTTGGCTACCTTGTCGAAGGCCTCGCCCACAGCGTCGTCGAGCGTCTCACCGAGCACCTCGTAGTCGCCCCACGCCTTCACGTGCACGAGCATGGTGTGCCCACCCGAGACAAGCGTGAAGATAAACGGCGGTTTGAGGTCGGGTTGCGCCAGCAGGTTGGCAAACAGGTGCCCCTCCAGATGGTTGACGCACACGAGCGGCTTGCCGGCAGCGTAGGCAAAGCCCTTGGCGAAGGCGACGCCAACCACGAGCGCGCCCACCAGGCCCGGGCCCTGTGTCACGCCCACGGCGGCAAGCTCGCTGGGGGCAATGGCTCCATCCTCAAGACCAAGCGATGCTGCGGCATCCTCGAGCGCCGCATCCACGACACTCACAATCACCTCGACGTGTTTGCGCGAGGCGATCTCGGGCACCACGCCGCCAAAGCGGGCGTGAAAATCAATCTGCGTCGACACCTGGTTGGCCAGCATATTGCCATCCGCATCGATAATCGCCACGGCCGTCTCGTCGCAGGAGCTCTCGATAGCGAGCACTAGGCGGCGGCGCTCAATTTCGGCACGCTCCCCCTCGGAGCGCCCAGGCGCAGGCAGCGGCCACACGCGCTGCTCTGCCGCCGTCGGCTCGGGCGAAGCATTGTCGACCGGAAGTACCAGGGGCAGCGGGGCCGTCATGACGATGGCGTCCTTGCCGGCACCATAGTAGCCGCGGCGACGGCCAGCCTCGGTAAAGCCCAGAGCGTTATAGAGCGCAATCGCTCCCTCGTTGCCGTCCTCGACCTCGAGCGAAGCCGTGGTGCAGCCGAGCATCTGGGCATCATAGCTCACGTGCGACAGCAGCTTGCGGGCAATGCCCTCACGGCGATGTGCCGGGTCGACGGCGACATCCAGAATCTGCACATCACCGTCCACGACCATACCGCCGGCAAGGCCCAGTAGCTTGCCGTCGTCGTGTGCCACCCACCAACTACGCGGCGCAGCGACGTCCTCGCCCAGTTCGGACAGGAACATGCCCGGCGTCCACGCCTCGTGTCCGGCACCTTCAAAGCAGGCAGCTTCCAACGCGCTCGCGCCCTCGGCATCCGCCGCGCCCATGGGACGGAACTGCAGATGACGACCGGCGAGCTCATCGGCAACGCCCGTAATTCCGCTCTGCGCACTCTCGGCAAGACCAAGACGCTTGCGCTCGTTTTCCTCGGCATCCGAAAGGCGCGTGTAAATCGGCAGGACGCGGGCCGGATCGCCGTCACCCGCAGCGTGCGCGAGCAGCAAGCCCTCGCCCGAAGGCCACCACAGGTCGCGCTCCACGCAGCGGGCGGTCTCGTCCTCACCCAGCAGCTTGCCATAGCGCACGAGACCGTCACCGGTCAGCTGAACCTGGTCCCAGTCCGCTGCTCGGCGCCACTCATCGAGCGCCACGGCGGCCTTGACCACGTGTTCGCGCTCAAATTGACGCTCGGGACCCTCATCGACCAGCATATACAGCGCCGGATATACCTCACCGCGCATAGCATCGGCCAAGATACCAAGCTTGCCGCGCACGCCAGCCTTCCACGCCGTCCAAGCGCAAGCGTCGAGCGTCGACACGCCCAGCAGCGGAACATTGGCACCACGCGCGAGGCCCTTGGCAGTGGAGATGCCGATGCGCACACCCGTAAAGGACCCCGGGCCGCGACCGACCACATAGCAACCAACATCGCTGCGATCCAGACCGGCTTGAGCCAGCACGCCATCAACGGTATTCACGAGCTCAACGTTGGCGTGACGGCGACACATGTGGTCGCCACTCACGAGCTTCGTCTCGCCCGTCTGCCCATCAATCCAGCTTGCCGCGCAGGCAAGCATGTCGGTCGAGGTATCGAGCGCCACCACCAGCGCGTTGTCGTTATGCAAGCTCATCTTGTACAGCCTTATCAATCAAATGGGAAAGCTCCATTGCGCGGTCACCGTGCGCCTCAAGCGTTATCGTTCGCACATCGCTGTCGCCCTCATCACGCTTGAGCGTCACCGAAAGATACTCATCCGTCAGCTCGTCCTGGAATTGTTCGCCCCATTCCAGCAGGCAAGCACCCTCATAGCCCAGCACATCGAAAATGCCCGTATCCTCGAGCTCGTAGGCATGCTCCAGGCGGTATAGATCAAAGTGAAACAGCGGAATACGACCTTGATCGTGAACGGCCATGAGCGCAAACGTAGGACTCGTAACCATATGTCCATCGCCCAGCCCGCGCGAGACGCCCTTGGTAAAGTGAGTTTTGCCCACTCCCAGGCCACCGGTCAGGATAAGCACATCGCCGTCCTCAAGGCACGGTGCAATTAGCTCGCCAAAGTACTCCGTATCGGCAGCGCAAGTCGTTTTGTAAGTACCTACCCCCAGGCGCTCCAGGGACATATATGCTCCTTATTATTCCGAGGCGTCCTCTGGTGCGGGATGTCGCTCCAGATAATCGCCCAGCATCTTAAAGTCTTCCTCCAGCAGCTCCTGCCACGCCGGATTGCGCAGCGCTGCTGCCGGATGAAAAGTGGGCATTACTACAAAATGCCCCATCTGGTGGAACCTGCCGCGCAGCTTAGTAATGCCAATCTCGGTCTTAAGCACAAAGTGCGTCGCGGGGTTGCCGAGCGTCACGATAATATCAGGCCAGATGCTTCGAATCTGCTCACGCAAAAACGGCGAGCAAGCCAGCACTTCCTCGGGACGCGGATTGCGGTTTCCCGGCGGGCGGCACTTAAGCACGTTGGCAATGTAGACGTCTTCGCGTTTGAGCCCCGCCAGCGACAAAATGCCGTTGAGGTCCTCGCCTGCCGCCCCCACAAAAGGCTCGCCCTGCAAATCCTCATTGCGGCCCGGCGCCTCACCAATAAACATCACGCGAGCGCGGGGGTTTCCCACGCCAAACACGATATTGTGACGCGACTGGTAGAGCTGGCAGAGGTGACAATCGCCCAGAACGGCCTCAATTTCCTCGAGTGCGACCTCACGTGGTGCCTGATGGGTATGGCCGGGGATGTGCATGACGCCCATAGCGGCTCCTACACGTAGACCTTGTCGAGACGCATGCCAAAGCCGCAGGCGACCTCGTAGTTAATCGTTCCGCGCAGTCGGGCCATCTCGTCCATAGTGATCTCGGCATCGCCATCGCGGCCGACAATGATCATCTCGTCACCATACTCGGCCTCGGGAATCTCGTGTGCCGGGTTGGACTGAATGGCGACCATAAACTGGTCCATGCAGATATTGCCAACCTGATGCACGCGCTCGCCGCGATACAGCACATCCATACGATTGGAAAGCGTACGCGATAGGCCATCGGCATAACCGATCGGCAGCGTGCAGATCTGAACGCGCGTACGCGGTACGCGGTAGGTAAAACCGTAGCCCACGCCCTCACCCATCGCAGGGTGTGCCACGCGCGTCACACGCGCATGGACGCTCATAACGGGATCAAGCTGCATCACGCGGCCACTCAGCTCGCACGGCTGCATGCCATACAAGCCAACGCCGGCGCGGATCATATCAAAATGCATCGAGGGGTCGAGCATCGAGGACGGCGTGTTGGCGCAGTGCACGATACCGCACTCAAAACCCGCATCCTTAATGGCCTGAACGGCCTCGGTAAAGCGCTGACACTGCAGCTTGTAGTCCCAGCCCGAAGGTTCATCGGCCGTGGCGAAGTGCGTAAATACGCCGTCGCACTGAATACCGCGATGGAAATTTATACCGCGGACAAAGTCGAGCACCTGCGTGTAGTGAACGCCGATACGATTCATGCCCGTCTCGATGGCGAGATGATACTTGCCCACTTTGCCCGCCGCGACGGCACATTCGCCATACGCAAGAGCAAAGTCAGACGTATAGACCGAGGGCATGATATCAAACTCGAGCAACGTCGGAATGGCCTCGATAGGCGGCTCGCTTAGGATGAGGATGGGTTTCGTAATCCCGCCCTGTCGGAGCTCAACGCCCTCGTTAACCGTCGCCACGGCAAACATGTCGGCACCGACCGAATACATGATCTTGGCGCACTCAACAGCTCCATGACCATAAGCATCGGCCTTGACCACGCAGCACAGGCGCTGACGTGGATTCAGCAAGTTCTTATAGGCCCTCGTGTTGCGACGGAGCGCCCCGCGGTCGATCTCGACCCAGGACCAGCGCGTCAAATCGGCTTTATTCATGATTAGTCATCCGACCCTTCGTCCATGATTCCCAGATCTTCGAGCGCATCCTTTGCCGCCAGTTCCATGGCAGGACCGATCAAGTCGATAAGATCGGTCGCGATGACGCTCTTCTCACCATACTCCGTCGCCGCGGCAAAACCGGCGTAGCTGTGAAGTGCGACGGCGTACGAATACAGCAACTCCCAACGATCCATCTCGTCGCGCATGGTGGCAAGCGTGCCGGCCAAAATACCCGCGAGAACATCACCCGAACCGGCAGTTGCCAGAGAAGCCGGACCCGAGAGCGGCAGCAGCACACGCTCAACGCCACAGATAGCCGTCGTCGGCCCCTTGGCAATGACCACCAGATTGTCGGAGCCTGCAGCCCAGACAACCTTCTGCGCGGCCGCAATCGCGGTACCAAGGTCGTTCACCTCGTCACCGGCAACCAGACGCGAAAGCTCACGATAGTGCGGCGTCATAACCAACGGCTGCTCGCGACGATACATCTCGGGATTACTATCAATACCGTCAATGGCAATCTTAGCAAGGCAGTTGAGTGCATCGGCGTCCAAAATAAGCGGCACATCAAGCTCGAGCAAGCCCGAAACCACCTGCATAGCGCCGGCAGATGTCGTCATACCGGGACCGCACAGTACACAGCTGTACTTCTTTGCAATCTCGCACACAGTCATGCGCGCAGCGGCGCCAAAGGAGCCGCGGGAATCAGACGGAATAGCAAAGACGGGAATCGAAGGAAGTGCCATGCGAATAAGATTAGCGCAGGCGTCAGGAGCCGCGACTGCCACGTAACCAGCACCCGCGCGAGCTGCAGACTTGGCCGCCATAATGGCAGCACCAGGATATTGCGCAGATCCGGCGACAATAAGCACAGAGCCACGGGAATACTTATCGATATTCGTAGGTAGTGGAGCAAAGTAATCAACTAAGTCACCGGGCTCGACAATCTCGGCGGCGTGGTCGACATCATCGATGACCTCGTCAAGACGGTCGTAAAGATTGCCGCAGATCAAATCGCCAGCATACTCAGGGCCATCAGCGCTATACAGACCAATCTTGGGCGCAATCATCGTCACCGTATGCTCGGCACGAATGCAGTCGTCATCAACAACGCCTGTCTCGGCATTCAGGCCCGAGGGGACATCAATGGATACGACACAATCGGCGCATTCATTGACCGTAGGAATCCAGATGGAGAACGGCGCACGCAGATTCCCGTGAAAACCGGTACCAAAAATGGCATCAACAACAACATCGGCCTTATCGATCAAAACCTCGAGTTCGTCACGCGAGGGGCCGACACAAACGTGCACATCGCGGCCGGCAGTACGACGAGCAACATGACGTGCCAGAGCAGCAGGAATCTCATCCGGCTCAACCGGAGAAACGATATCGACGTCCACACCCTTATGGCTCAGAATATCGGCGGCAACCCAACCGTCGCCGCCATTATTACCAAAACCGACCAGAACGAGAACCCGATCGGGATTGAGCTTCAAGACCTCGTTGGCGGCAAACTCACCCGCTAGCTCCATAAGCTCGGCCTTCGAAGTCCCTTCGCGTTCGATGATATCCTCGAGACGAACGACTTCTTCGGTACTCAAAACCGGTTTCATCTATGCTCCTAGCGTATCTTGCGAAGCATCGCCCAGGTGCTCCGTCAATGCTGAATTCTGCAGCTGCTCAAGCTCATCTAAAACAGAGCGAGCCTCTTTAAATGTCTGCGCTACGCGTTTCTTGGTGCTCACCTTTTCCTCTTTTGGCTTAGGCCGAGCATCTTCGGTAATCGCGATGGCATTCGCAACGGCCAAGTCTCCTGTAAGCGTAATGGAAAGAGCGACCTCAACAACACCCAGTTCTTGAGCGATCTCGAGAGCACGGCCCGAAAGCAGCGCCTTCGGTTTGCCGAGTTTATCACGCGTAACCGAAACATCCTTGCGACCCACGCCTTGACTAAAACCCGTGCCGAGAGCTTTAAGTACCGCCTCGCGCGAAGCAAAGCGGCTCGCATAGTGAGCAGCGGGACGCGATGATGCATCGCAATACGCACGCTCTTCTTCGGTAAACACACGCCGAGCAAACGACGGCGTCTTTTCAAGAATTGATTTCATGCGGGAAATCTCGACGATATCAACGCCGATACCAGCTTCAGCCATGTTCACCTCCATATCGCACAGACTAAGTTATTGTAGCCCGTTCGCAGAAGATGCGACAAACGAGGGTTATAAAACACAGCTACTATGTGAGACAAAAGCCCGTAAACGCAAAAAAAGGGGGAGGCCGCGAGGCCTCCCCCTTCTAAGTTCGATGACGGCTCGGTGCCGTCCACC
>CABUHP010000091.1 GCA_902491415.1 uncultured Collinsella sp. | reverse complement strand
CTTGCTGTTACTCTGCCTTGCCCACAGAGTTGAGGTTGGTCATGCGGATCTTAACCAGCTCGGTAATCTCACGCATGCCCTCCTTGGCCGGCTTCTTGGGATCGAAGCAGGCGGGGTTCTCGGCCATGTAGGCCATGAAGCCCTTGGTGTAGGCCTGACGCAGCTCGGTAGCGTAGTTGACCTTGCAGATGCCGTTCTTCACGGCCTCGGCAACCTGCTCATCGGGCACACCGGAGGTGCCGTGCAGAACCAGCGGCACGTCGACGGCGTCGCGGATGGCCTTGACCACGGACTGCTCGATGTGCGGATCGCTCGTGTACACGCCGTGACTGGTGCCAACGCCAATGGCCAGCGAGGTGCAGCCGGTGCGCTCGACGAACTCCTTGGCCTCAGCAGGATCGGTGTAGGGGCTCTCGCCCTCAACCGCGGGACCGTCGTCCTCCTTGCCGCCAACCTTACCGAGCTCAGCCTCGACGGGCACGCCCATGGCGCGGCCAGCATCGGCGACGGACTTGGTCAGGGCGATGTTGTCCTCGAAAGACTCGTGCGAACCGTCGATCATGACAGAGGTGTAGCCAGTGCGGAAAGCCTGCATGCAGCGGTCATAGCCATCGCCGTGATCGAGATGCAGAGCGACGGGCACGGAAGCGCGCTCGGCGGCAGCCTTGACCATGCCGTAGAAGTAGTCCAGACCAGCGGTCTTAATGGTGCCCGGGGTGGTCTGCATGATGACGGGGGACTTGGTCTCCTCGGCAGCGGCCAGAACGGCCATAACAAACTCGAGGTTCTCGACGTTGAACGCGCCGACGGCGTAGTGGCCGGCCTGAGCGTCCTTGAGCATCTTTTCGGTGGTAACAAGTGCCATGAGCGTTTGCTCCTCTCCCTCGCCCGCATCTGGACATCGGGCATAGTTGTTCACAAGGCGTTTTACCTTGCGTTTTACTGCGCCCATTGTATGAAATTCGACGGCTTCGCACGTACGAGATATCACCGGTACGCAGGTCAAGATGCTCGTTTTTGAAAAGCAAACGGAAGAGATTCGCGCCGGATTCCTCTATACGACATTGAAGTTTTCAAGCGGATCATCTTTCTTTTTTAGAAAAGATAAGTAATCGAAAGGTGTTTTCTTACTCAAAAAGAAAATGAACGAAAATAGAGTCAACACAATTCCTGCAAATTTCGGTTGGGGATGGAACAGCAGTGACCCACACAACAACCCGCGCTTTTGCCGATGAGCGTCGCGCCGCCATCATGGAGATGCTCGAACATAACGCCTCGGTGCAGGTGGCCGAAATCGCCCAGACCTTTGGCGTGTCCTCCGTCACCGCCCGCGCCGACCTGGACGCGCTCGCCGAGTCCGGCAAGCTGCGCCGCACGCATGGTGGCGCCGTGTCGCTCCAGAAGCGGCTGACCGTATCTACCCAGGATCGCCGTATTAACGTCAATGTCGCCGCCAAACAAGCCATCGCACAAAGCGCCATTAAACTCGTCGGCAATGGTGACACCCTGCTCGTCGACTCGGGCACCACGGCACTCGAGTTCGTCCGGCTCCTCGATCAGCGCGACGGTATCACCGTCATCACGGCAGACATTACCATTGCCGATTACATCGACGAGAGTATGCCCTCAGTCGATGTCGTCATGCTAGGCGGGGCACTGCGTAAAGGCCATCGTTATTTGTACGGACCACTCACTATGCAGGCGCTCCAAATGGTCCATGCCGATCTGGCCGTCATGTGCCCCGGCGCCTTTGTCCCCCGTTGCGGCTTTACGACCGACTTTCCCCAGATGGCCGAGACCAAAACGGCTATGGTCGGTGCCGCCCGTCAAAGCGTCGCCCTCATGGACGCCAGTAAGGTCAACGGACGCGGCATGTACCGTTTTGCCGAGCTTGCCGACGTTGACACCATCGTGATGGACCGTGATCCCGACGAGGCCGTCGCCACCTCAATCGCCGAGATCGTCGACGACGCCCGCCCAAATCTCCTCATCGCCGGCGCTTAAACAAAAACCACCACAAAGGTGCCTGTCCCCTTTGTGGTGGCTGAGCGTCAAAAGCGAACGTGTCGCTACTTGGAAAGCTCGTCGGCGAGAGTCTCAATCTGAGCGCGCGAGGCGTCGTTGAGCGAGCCCAGCACGGTCACCTTGTTCTGCGCCAGGGTGATGTCCTTCATGCCCTCGAGCTCCTTGGTCATAACCTTGGCGGCAGCGGGCGCCCAGGAGCCAGCCTCAACGAGTGCCACCGTACGGTTCTGATAGGCGTGCTCGGCAAGCGTGTGGATAAAGGTGCTCATGAACGGGAAGATCTCGCCCTGATAGGTGATAGAGGCGAGCACCAGGCGGTCATAGCGAAACGCGTCCTCAACAGCCTCGGCCAAATCGTCGCGAGCCAGGTCAAAGACGGAAACCTTCTGGCCGCGAGCCTCAAGCGCAGATGCAAGCTCCTCAACGGCAGCCTTCAGATGGCCGTACACGCTCGCATAGGCAATCGTGATGCCCTCGTCCTCGGGCTGATAGCTCGACCAGGTGTTATAGGTGTCGAGGTAGTAGCCCAGGTTCTCGGTCAGCACGGGGCCGTGGAGCGGGCAGATGATCTGGATGTCCAGGTCTGCGGCCTTCTTGAGGACGGCCTGCACGAACTTGCCGAACTTGCCGACGATGCCAAAGTAGTAGCGGCGCGCCTCGCAAGCCCACCCTTCCGGATCCTCGATGTCGTTGGCGCCAAACTTGCCAAAGCCGTCGGCACTAAAGAGCACCTTGTCGGTGGACTCGTAGGAGAAAAGCACCTCGGGCCAGTGCACGTTGGGAGCACCGACAAACGTCAGGCTGTGGCCGCCCAGGTCGAGCACGTCGCCATCTTTGACGACCATCTTGCGCTCGGGGAAGTCGGTGCCAAAGTAGTTGACCATCATGCGGAAAGCGCCCATGCTCGCCACGATCTGCGCCTGGGGATAGCGCTCCATAAAGGCGGCGATGCCAGCAGAGTGATCGGGCTCCATGTGATGGACAACCAGATAGTCGGGCGTACGGCCATCGAGCACGGCCTCGAGGTTGCCGAGCCACTCGTCGACAAAGCCAGCGTCGACCGAATCGGCGACAGCGATTTTATCGCCCAAGATAACGTAGCTGTTGTATGCCATACCGTTCTCGGACACGTCGTACTGGCCCTCGAACAGGTCAATGTCGTGATCGTCGACGCCAATGTAGCGGATATCCTTGGTGATCTCCATCAGGCAAAGCCTCCTAGATAGACAAAAGAACCCGTCTATCATAACACTCGCCTTTAGAGCCACAGCCATCTGCCGGCATCCTTACCGATTGTTATTGAAATGCAATAAAGCGCCGTTTACCTGCACAAACTATGCGCGCGGTATCGCCGTGCTATGTCGAATGATGAGCTGGCCGGGAATACGAATGGCAACGGTTTTGCCCGCCGTACCCGCCTCGGGAACTGCATGCTCGAATACCTCGCGTCCGCGCTGATGTAGATCGAATCGCACGGTCGTGAGCTCGTTGTGCGCCACAAAATCATCGAGCGAATCGTCGACGCCCACCACGCTCACGTCCTCGGGCACGCGCAGGCCGCTATCACGCAGTGCGGCAATCACGCCATTTGCCATCTGATCGTTTGCCGCATAGATCGCCGTCATGGTGCGATCGTGCTCGGCCAGGTACCTGCCGGCCTCGTAGCCGCTGTTGGCAGACCAGTCGCCCTCGAGCGGCTCTGCCGGCTCGATGTGATTACGCTCGAGTACATCCTGCCAACCGGCGCGACGAAATTGCTCGTCGACCGAGAACGACGGGCCGCCAATATAGCGAATTTGCTCGTGCCCCAGCTCAAACAGGTGATCCATAAGCAATAGCGAGCAGCCGTAATGGTCGGAATCGACCGTGGTCACGCGCGGATGTGCGTACATGGTAACGATGACCGTGCCGATACCCGGCAACGGATCAAACGTCTCAAAATCGGGCGCCATACGACTCATGCCGATGATGATGCCGTCCACCGGCAATGCGGCCATACGACGCGTGGCCTCGGCAAGCGAAAACTCCTCGGTCTTGGACATCTCGACCAGCGTGATAGCGCAATTATGCTCGCGAGCAGCACTGGCGATGCCGTCGATCATTGAAAGGTTGCCAAACTTGGTGACATCGTTGACGCACAGGCCGACCGAATGGTAACGGCCGTCGCGCAGCGAGCGACCGGCATAGCTCGGACGGAAACCGAGCTCCTGCATGGCCGCCTGCACGCGCTTACGCGTCTGCTCGTTCACGTTGGGCAATCCGTTGGCAACGCGCGAAACCGTCTGCTGCGAAACACCGGCAGCGCGGGCAACGTCGGCCATGGAAACCGGACGCGAACTAATATCGTTGGACGGGCGCCTTGCCACAGGATCACCTTCACCCTTGCGAGATCTGAATAGCATGAATGTCGACCCGAGCGGAAACACTCCCCGCGCCGAGGCCCGCTATCGTCGGACGCATGTTAACGTACTCTACTTTTTCGACCTGCATCTCTTCTGCTTTATAAGTCCATACGACAGTACCGTTCACGGCTGTATTTCTACCGATTACCAGATTCTCAAAAAGTGACAAGCGTTGTGTTATGAGTACGTTAACATAGCCCGTAACGTGCGGTATTGTGAACACTTGGTCCATGCCGCTTCAAGTTGTTAACGTACTCATAACGACGCAAAACTCATCCGTGCGCGCCAAAGAAAGGACCCCCATGACCACCCTCGACGAAAAGACACTCGCCACGCTCACCAAGCTGTTTGAGGAGGAGTTTGGCCCCATCGGCGACCGCCAGGTGCTCTATGTGCACGCGCCCGGCCGTTCCGAGATCAGTGGCAACCACACCGACCACGAGGGCGGCCACGTTATCGCCGGCTCGCTCGATGTCGCTGTCGACGGCATTGCCGTGGCGACCGACACCAACAAGGTTCGCGTTGCCGACGAGGGCTATCCCACGTTTGAGATCACGCTCGACACGCTGGATATTCAAGAGCCCGAGAAGGGCACGTCCGCGAGCCTCGTACGCGGCATGGCCCACGAAATCGCTGCCCTGGGTGTTGAGCCCCAGGGCTTTGACTTCGCCTTCACCTGCTCCGTCCCCTCGGGCGGCGGCCTTTCCAGCTCTGCTGCTGTCGAAGCGGCGTACGGTCGCGCCATGGAGACGCTCTGGGGCGCGCCCGCGATTGAGCCCGTCGCACTCGCCCAGATGAGCCAGCGCACCGAGAACAACTACTATGGCAAGCCCTGCGGTCTGATGGACCAGGCCGCTGTGTGCCTGGGCGGCCTCGCCTACATGGACTTTGAGGACCAGGCTCAGCCTAAAACCCAGAAGCTCGAGCTCAACTTTGAGGATCACGGCTATGCGCTCGTGCTCGTTAAGGTCGGTGCCGACCACGTGGCCGCCACCGACGACTACGCTGCCGTTCCGCGCGAGATGCAAGACGTCGCCGCCGAGTTTGGCAAGGCACGCCTATGCGAGGTAAACGTGGCCGACTTTGACGCCAAACTCCCCGAGCTGCGCGCCAAGCTGGGCGACCGTGCCTGCCTGCGCGCCGTTCACTACTGGTACGAGAACGGCTTGGTCGACAAGCGCTGGGCAGCCCTGAACGCCGGCGACATCGACCAGTTCCTGGTCCTGACGCGCGAGTCCGGCGCCAGCTCCGCCATGTACCTGCAGAATGTCGTAGCCAAGCTGGGCCCCGAGCAGCCTTCCATGTATGCCCTGGCGCTGGCCGAGCACGTGCTCGACGGCCGCGGCGCCGTCCGTATCCACGGCGGCGGCTTTGGTGGCACCATCCAGGCCTTCGTGCCGCTCGATCTGGTCGACACCTTTATTACCAAGATGAACGGCTGGCTGGGCGAGGGTTCTGCCCGCCACTACGCTATCTCTGACAAGGGGGCTTACGCGGCATGGCTGTAATGACTGACGTGCGCGAGGCCGCGCAGAACCTAATTGAGTACGCCATCCACCGATCGATGATCGGCCAGGACGATCGCATCTGGGCATACAACACCATTTTGGAGTGCATCGGCGCCACGGGCCCCGCGCTCGACATGACCTGGGCGCTCCAGGTTGAGAAACTCTCGCTCTTGCACCCCGATACCCTACCCAACTTTGACCTTGAAGGCACGCTCGCCGCGCTTGCCGAGGCCGCCGTTACCAACGGTGCTGCCGAGGACACGACATCGGGCCGCGACCGCATCGCCATGCGCATCATGGGCGCGCTCATGCCGAGGCCTTCGGTTGTAAACGAGGAGTTCAACGGACGTATAGGCGTCAACGAGCCCCGCGCCGCGACCGACTGGTTCTACGGCCTGTGCTGCGACGCCGGCTACGTGCGCCGCGCCGCTATCGCGCGCAACATCAAATGGCGCACCCCCACCAACTGGGGCGACCTGGAGATCACCATCAACCTGTCAAAGCCCGAGAAGGACCCGCGCGACATTGCCGCAGCCGGCGCCGCAAAGAACACGGGCGAGAAGTATCCCGCCTGCCAGCTGTGCATCGAGAACGAGGGCTATCCCGGACGCTCCGCCGCAGCCGACGGCGGCGCTCACCCCGCCCGCCAGAACCTACGCGTTATCCCCATTCAGCTCGACGGCGAGCGCTGGGGCTTCCAGTACAGCCCGTACGCATACTTTAACGAGCACTGCATTGCTATGAGCTCCGAGCATCGCCCGATGCACGTCGACCGCAAGGGGCTGACCTGCCTGCTCGATTTTGTGGACCTGTTCCCGCACTACTTCATTGGCTCCAACGCCGACCTGCCCATCGTGGGCGGCTCGATTCTGTCGCACGACCACTTCCAGGGCGGCGCGCACGAGTTCCCCATGATGCATGCCGCCGAGGTCTCGCAGTTTAACGTGCCCGGCTTTGACCAGGTCAGCGGCACCGTGTTGCAGTGGCCGCTTTCGGTGCTGCGACTGCGCTCGCATGACCGTGCTCAGCTGCTCGACGCTGCCGAGAAGATTATCCTCGCTTGGCGCGAATGGACCGATGAGTCGGTTGGCGTCGTCGCGCGCACAGCCGACGGCGTTGCGCACAACACCGTGACGCCCGTCATCCGCCGCGTCGACTCCCGCGGCAATGCTGGCGGCGAGATCTACGAGGCCTACCTGGCGCTTCGCTGCAACATCACGACCGACGAGCATCCGTTGGGCGTTTTCCACCCGCATGCCGAGTATCACCATATTAAAAAGGAGAACATCGGCCTGATCGAGGTCATGGGCCTGGCTATTCTT
>CABUHP010000090.1 GCA_902491415.1 uncultured Collinsella sp. | reverse complement strand
GCAACTAGACTGTTTGCCCAAGACCACGCCCGATGATTTTCTGAGACGGGGATAAAAATAAATTTGCTCCGAATGATTATTTAATCCCCGTCCCGAAATTGAACCGCCCCCCCATTTCTTGAACATTAGAAATGGGGGCTTCTTTATGGACGGGAGAGTCAGGCACGACGCCACGCTGAGGACTCTTGCAGCAGAGCTTTGCGACAGGGGGTACGGGCGCGCCGAAGGCCGGCGGGAGGCCGAAGGGTGCCCGGACCCGGCCGGGGCCAGCGGCGTGCGAGGGCAAGCTCATGCGACGGAGCTGCTGCCCGAGCGCCTGAAGGACGAGTTCTACAGGAACCGAACGTGGCGGAGCTTCGAGGAGTTCAAGCGGGACCTCGAAGCCTATACCGTTCACTGGAACAAGAGGAGGCGGGTTACGCAAAAGGGACTGACCCCGGAGGAGTTCCGGAATCAGTCCCCATGTGCGACATAGGTCGCTAATTGACCCGTCCAAGTATCGGGGCGAAGTTCATTTCAGCGCCGTTTGAGAAAGCTAGACGCCTTCGGGCAGGTTATCCCGGACACGGGGCGGCCGCCTCGACCGACCTCGGCCCTCGCCCACCTCAACTGCTCCTCAATTACATAGAGCTGGTCGAAAAGGGCGCAAGCTAGTGGGCGCCTTCCTCGTCGTCGTTGGGTCGGTAGGTGATGAACTCGATAACAAAGGCCAGGACGGCAGAAACGAGCGAGGCGATGATCGCGAAGATCATGTGGGAGATCCCGGCGCCACCAGGGGTCCCGTCGATGAAGTTGAGCAGGTTGAAGACGCCGAGGCCGCCCGAGATGTACATGAGGGCGCCCGTCATTCCCACGATGGCGCCGCCCACGGCGGAGCTCAGGCATGCCACGACGAACGCGCGCTTGTTGGGGAGGGCGATGCCGTAGATGCCAGGCTCGGTGACGCCGAAGAAGAAGGCGGAGATCATCGCGGGAAGGGCGATGCCGCGGAAGCGCTCGTCCTTGTTTCTGAGGTACATGGCAAAGATGACCGCTCCGAGCGCGAACCCGTGGCCGATGGTGGCGGCGAGCACGCTGTCGTGGCCGAGGGTGTTCAGGTTCATGATGGAGATGGGGATGAGGCTCCAGTGGAAGCCAAAGATGACGAGGCACATCCACAGTCCGCCGACCAGGGCGCTGCCCAGGACGGAACCAACCACGGGGAGCTGGAAGATGAACGAGAACGCCGCGCTCAGCAGGTTGGTGATGAGGGTGGCCACCGGGCCGATGACGAGGTAGCCCAAGACGATGGAGACCGTCATCGTGGCGAGCGGGACGAGGAACATCTTGAGCGCAGTCGGCATCCAGCTCTTGAGCCAGCGCTCAAGGATAGAGCCGAACCACACCATGAGAAGGACGGGGATCGCCGAGCTCACGTAGCCGGACACGGGCATGATGATGGGGACCCCGAGGGCGGTGGCGTACCACGAGAACGTGCCGGCCACGCCGAGGTCGATGCTGCCGAGCGCCTCGCCCGAGGTCAGGGCGACCATCGTCGGGTAGAGGAGCGCCACGCCGATTGCCACGCCAGTGAACTCGTTCATGCGGAATTTGTGCGCGGCACTGAACGCCAGGGCGACGGGAAGGAAGTAGAAGAAGCCGTCAGCCACGGTGTAGAGCAGCGTGTAGAGGCCGTCGTTTGCAAAGGCCGGGACGAAGTAGGTGATGAGGGCAAGCAGTCCCTTCATGATGCCCGCGGCGGCAAGCGGTCCCAGGATGGGCTGGAAGATGCCAGAGATGAGGTCGATGATGACGGAGGCAACGGTCTTCTCGCCCTGGGGCTCGTCGTCGGCGCTTGCGCCGCTCGAGAAGTTGCCGGCCTCCATGACCGCGTCGTAGACGTCCTCGACGATGTTACCCACGACCACCTGGTACTGGCCGTTGGCCTGGATGACCTGGATGACGCCCTTGAGGGCCTCGATCTTGGCCGTGTTGGCGCGGGACTCGTCCTTGAGCTTGAAGCGCACGCGCGTGATGCAGTGCGCGACGCTGGCGACGTTCTCGGCGCCGCCTACGTTCTCGAGTATGGATCTGGCCAGGTCGTCGTATTTTTCAGCCATTATTTTCTCCTTAGCGATATTGCCCGGGCGGCTAGCCCAGGTCGCCTCCGTTGGTGGCGATGGCCTGTTGGTACCAGTAGAAGCTCTTCTTGCGCCTGCGCTCGAGCGTGCCGTTGCCCAGGTTGTCGCGGTCCACGTAGATGAAGCCGTAGCGCTTCTCCATCTCGCCGGAGCCCGCGCTCACGAGGTCGATCGGCCCCCAGGTGGTGTAGCCGAGCATCTCGACGCCGTCCTGCTCGATGGCGTCGCGCATGGCCTCGATGTGCTCGCGCAGGTAGGCGATGCGGTAGTCGTCCTCGATCGTGCCGTCGGGAAGCACCTCGTCATAGGCGCCGAGGCCGTTCTCCACCACAAAGAGCGGCTTCTGGTAGCGGTCCCAGAGGTCGTTGATCGTGATGCGGAATCCCAGCGGGTCGATGACTCAGCCCCAGTCGCTCGTGCGCACGTAGGGGTTCTCCACGCCGGCGAAGGCGTTGCCCTCGGCGACGCCGCCCACGGAGTCGGGGTCGCCCGCGGTGCAGCGCGAGGAGTAGTAGCTAAACGAGATGAAGTCGACGGTGTTCTCCGCAAGGATGCGCTCGTCCTCGGCGGTCATGCCCACGTCGATGCCCTCGCGCTCGAGCATAGCCGGGGTAGCGACCGCGCGCCTGCACGTCCACGAAGAAGAGGTCCTCCTGGTTCTTGACCTGCGCCGCGCGAACGTCCTCGGGACGACAGGAGTAGGGGTAGTAGCTTCCCGCGGCGAGCATGCAGCCCACCTTGTTCTCCGGATCGACCTCGTGGGCGATCTTGGTGGCCCAGGCGCTCGCCACGAGCTCGTTGTGCGCGGCGCGGTACTCGGCCTCGCGGGCATTCTCCCCGGGCTCGAGGACGATGCCGGCACCCATGAAGGGACGGTGTAAGATCATGTTCATCTCGTTGAACGTGATCCACCAGCGCACGAGGCCGCGGTAGCGGTTGAAGAGCACCGTCACAAGCCGCTTGTAGAGCTCGATAAGGGTGCGGTTTCGCCAGGCGCCGTACTTCTTGACGAGGTGGATGGGGCAGTCGAAGTGCGTGATGGTCACGAGGGGCTCGATCCCGTGCTCGCGGCAGCAGCGGAACACGTCCTCGTAGAAGGCGAGCCCGGCCTCGTTGGGCTCCTCCTCGTCGCCATTGGGGAAGATGCGGCTCCAGGCGATGGAGAGGCGAAAGACCTTAAAGCCCATCTCCGCGAAGAGGGCTATGTCCTCGCGGTAGTGGTGGTAGAAGTCGATGCCCGTCTGGGCCGGGTAGTAGTACCCGGGCTCAAAGTCGAGCATGCGCCTCAGGCCGCGGCTTACGTCGTTGCGCTCCGGCCCGTGTGGGATGACGTCGACGTTGGCAAGGCCGCGGCCGCCCTCGTCATAACCTCCCTCGCATTGGTTGGCGGCGGTGGCTCCTCCCCAAAGGAACCCTTTTGGAAATGGCATGGTGCCTCCTTCTCTCTGGCGCCCCCATCTCTGCGGGGGACGCTTTATAACGTCCTTGCGGCCTCGCGCGCCGGGCCCGTGGCCCTTTCCCTGATGCGCGCGGGCCGCCTGTGAAGGGGTGGCTAGCTGACGGCTTGTCCTGCGGCGGCGCGACGTGCCTCCCGGCCTCCAAGCAGGGAGGGGACCTGTGCCAGGCACACGCCGGCGAGGATGATGGCGACGCCCAGCCACTCGACGACGCCGAGCGGCTCGCCGAGGACGATCATGGCGATGAGCAGGCCGGCGGGGAGTTCCGCGGCGGCCATGACAGTGGAGAGGCCTGCGGGCAGGTGCGGAGAGCCCATGCCGAAGAGCAGGACCGGGCAGAGCATGCCAAAGAAGCCGGCGATGACGGCAAAGGGCAGGATGCCCTGGGCGAGGACGCCCGAGACGACGTAGTCCGGGCACACCGTGAGCGACATGACCACGGAGCCCGCGCACACGATGACGCCACGCTGCTCGGACGAGCAGGGGGCCTCGACCTTGCCGGAGAGGGTGACAAAGAGGGAGCAGGACACGGCCGCCCCCAGCGCGCAGAGCAGGGCCACGGGGTCGTACCCGGTGATGCCGGTCTTGTAGACGCCGCTGGCGAACACCGTTCCGAAGACGATGACCAGGGCGGAGGCCACTTGGAGGAGCCTCGGCGGCCGGCGCGTCATGACGGTCTGCCACACGAGCCCCAGCCACGTGAACTGGAAGAGGAGCGTGAGCGCCACCGGGGCGGGCAGCACGCTCATGGCGTAGCAGTAGAGGATTGAGGTGAGGCAGGTGAGGGCTCCCAGGCCCATGAGCTTGAGGGCGAGCTTCCAGCCCACGCGCTGCCAGCGGTGCCCGAGTGCGTGCCCTGCGAGCGTGGCGAGGGCGAAGAAGAGGCAGCCGAACCACGCCTGGCTCGCCACCACCTGCGCCGAGGTGAAGCCCGCGGCGTAGGCGAGCTTGTAGGTCGTGGCCATCGCGCCGTAGCAGGCGCCGCCCGCAAAGACCTGGAGCGCCGCCTTGGCCTGTCCCGCGCCCGTGGCTCCTGCCCCGGCGGCCTGTTGCTTGATTGTGTTTGTTCCTGCCATTAGGCTCCCTTCCGTCTGCTGTCTTGCAGATGCACGTCTCGTGCGTCTGTTCCCTGCAGTCGGAAGGTGGGCTCGTGCGGTCTTCTGGCGGTGCATGTGGTACCTGCTGCCAAGACGAAAAAAGCCACGCAACCGACTGCTCGGTTGCGTGGCAAAAAGGTGGCTAGCGCCCAGAAAAGTCCACGCGTTTTTAGACTGGGACAAAGTATTACAACAGGTGAGATTCCGTCAAGAAAAAACCGAGGAAAAAAGTGAGCCTCTGCCCGCCGTACCTGTGGCGGTCGTTCCCCGAACGGGGCGGTGATGTTGGGGGTTATCTCGATCTGTAACAGTAAGACCCGGTTTTGGTCCGTAGATGTTACAGATTTAGACGTTTTGTCGGGGCGGTTTCCGTTTGTCTTGATCTGTAACAGTTAGGGGTCAAAAGTGGGTCTAGATGTTACAGATTGAGATTGTTGAGGATGGGTGAGGATAGCTAATTCGGACGGGGCTATTTTAAACATTGGGAAATCGAGCGTGGCAAGCGGAGGTCTTCGGGGTATAAGACGGCTAATTGTATGCCGCCTATGAAAGGAACCCTCATGCCCAGCGTTGCCGTTCTCGCCGCCGATGGCTTTGAAACTATTGAGTGCTTGACCATGGTCGATGTCATGCGTCGCGGCGGCGTGCGTGCCACGCTCGTCTCGATTATGCCCACGCGTGAGGTCGTAAGCTCGCTGCAGATCCCCGTGACCTGCGATGCGCTCTTTGATGAGATCAACTTTGACGAGTACGACTGCGTCGTGCTGCCCGGCGGCCTACCCGGTGCCACCAACCTGCGCGCCGATCAGCGCGTCTGCGACGTGGTCTGCGAGTTCGCCGCGACCAAGCACGTCGCCGCCATCTGCGCCGCCCCGTTTATCCTGGGCGAGCTCGACCTGCTCGAGGGGCGCCACGCCACGTGCTTCCCTGGCTTTGAGAAAAGCTTCCCCGAAGGCGCCTATACCGGCGAGAAGGTTACGCAAGACGGCAACATCATCACCGCTAGCGGCATGGCCCAGTCGCTCCCCTTTGCGCTTGAGCTGCTGCGCACGCTCGCCGGCGACAAGGCCGTCGAGAAAGTCGCCGAGGGCATTCAGCTATGATTTTGGCTTCGCAATCACCGCGCCGCATCGAGTTGATGCGCGAGGCGGACTATGACATTCGCATCATTCCTGCCGATATCGACGAAACGCCGTTTGATGGCGAGGCCCCGCTTACGCTCGTTGAACGCTTAGCACGCGCAAAAGCCGCCGCCGTTGCCGCCGAGCATGCCGAGCCCAATGAGCTAACGGTCGCGGCCGACACCATCGTCACCTTTGACGGCAAGATTCTGGGCAAGCCGGCAACCGAGGACGAGGCGCGCACTATGCTCCGTGAGCTTTCGGGCCGCACGCACCAGGTCGCAACCGGCGTCTGCATCGTTAAGGCAGGCGATACGGCCGCCCCGCATGCCGCCGAGAGCCTGTCGTTTGTCGATGTGACCGACGTGACGTTCTATGAGCTCACCGACGAGCAGATTGAGCGCTACGTCGCCTCGGGCGAGCCCATGGACAAGGCGGGCGCCTACGGCATCCAAGGCACAGGCGGGCGCATGCTCGTACATGATATTTCGGGCGACTTCTACAACGTGGTGGGCCTGCCCATCGCTCGCGTCGCGCGTGCGATTCAAAAACTATCGTAATTGCATCTGGCGCTGGGTATCCCCCAGCGCCTACAATTTCGGCGTACCGTACGGATCCCGACCGGGCATAAGGCCCAGCGGAAAACCGATAGGAGTAAAACATGGATACACTGCTTGAGGCCATTGACGTTTGCGATGTCGATGGCTTTTGCTTTGGCAACTATACGGACGAGGAGGCCGGCACCGGTTGCACCGTAATCGTGGCACCCGAGGGCGCCACCGGCGGTGTTGACGTTCGCGGCGGTGCACCGGCATCGCGCGAGACCGACCTGCTGCGTCCCGAGAACACCGTGGACAAGGTCCACGCCGTCTGCCTTTCGGGTGGATCGGCCTTTGGCCTCGAGGCCGCAAGCGGCGTCGCTCGCGAGCTTGAGAGCCGCGGCATCGGCCTTCCCGTCGGCCCCACGCAGGTGCCTATCGTGTGCTCCAGCTGTATCTTCGACCTCGCCTTTGGTAACCCCACCGTTCGCCCCGACATTGAGGCCGGCGTCGCCGCCGTGCGCGAAGCACTCGACAACACCCCCACCACGCTCGAGCAGGGCAACGTAGGCGCCGGCACCGGTGCCACGGTGGGCAAGCTCATGGGCCCCGCCACCTGCATGAAGGCCGGCCTAGGCGCTGCCGCCGTGGCACTCGGCCCTGTTAAGGTGGGTGCCGTGGTCTCGGTCAACGCCTGCGGCAATGTCGTCGACCCCTTCACCGGCGAATGGGTCGCTGGTATGCGCGCCGCAGCAGATAGCGACCAGATCGTCGACATGGAGCTCGCAGCCTTTGCCGCCGCCGGCTCCATGCAGATGCCGCTCGACCGCACCAACACCACCATCAGCTGCATCGTCACCAATGTGGAGCTCACCAAGGCCCAGGCCACCAAGGTGTCCCAAATGGCCGCAGACGCCTATGCGCAC
>CABUHP010000089.1 GCA_902491415.1 uncultured Collinsella sp. | reverse complement strand
CGTGCTCGCCGCATGCCGCATGTTTGTGGACGAGGCGCGTGCCTTTGGGGCCGTGTGCATCTGTACCACGTGCACGAGTGCCGCGCGCGATGCGTCCAACGCCGTGCTGCTGCTGGACGGCCTGCGCGAGCTGGGTCTCGAACCGCAGGTGATTCCAGGAGAGGTCGAGGCGCGCCTGACGTTTTTTGGCGTGGCGCACGACTTTGCCGGCGAGCGCATCATTGTTGCCGATTCGGGCGGCGGATCCACGGAGCTCGCAACGGGCGTCTATGCGCCGGAGCGTGGAGTCTTTGCGCTGGAGGGCACGCGTTCGCTGGACATCGGTTGTCGCCGTGTGACGGAGCGATTTTTCTCGGCACTGCCGCCCGCACGCGGCGAGCTTACTGCCGCTGCCGCGTGGGCGGGCGAGCAGTTCGCTGCCTATTTTGAGGGCCTGCCGAGCAATTTTGAGCGCGCCGAACGCTTGGTCGCAGTGGGTGGCACCGTCACCACACTCGTGGCGCTCGTTCATGAGCTGGAACCGTACGATTCGAGCTTTGTGCACCTGCGCGAGCTTTCGCTGGATCAGGTTTCGGCCGCTATCGAGCGCATGTCTGCGTTGGATGCGGACGGCATCGCCGCTCTACCGGGTGTACAGCCCAAACGCGCGGGCGTGATCTTGGCTGGTGCCGTGGTAATCCGCGAGCTTATGCGAGCCGGCGGCTACAAGACGCTCACTGTAAGCGAGAACAGCTTACTCGCCGGCATGGCCGCCACCATCAACGAGGCTCTCGACGGTGCGACCCCCACCATCGGCTGGACCCCCAGCCTCAGCGCCCTTTAACCATCCCCTCATAAGTTGCGGTGAAATACGGACTAAAATCGCCCTTTCGGGCACCAAACAGTCCCTATTCCACCGCAACTCAACAGCCGGCACCTAGGGACGTTTCTTTTCTGCAGGCACCTGGGGACAGTCCTTGCTGAGCGCCTCCGCAGCCTTTATGCCAGCTTGTCGATCTGCCCAATCTCCCAAAGCGGAATATTGATGAGCATGCCCTCGTCTCTATATGCCGCCAGGGAGCTCCTCACGCAACGCTCGAGTTTGAATTTTTCGCAGGCTATTTTCAGACTCTTCGCTTTAAGGTTCTCTGCCGCCTTGACCTCAAGCGGAAGCGCGGTTCCCGCATGGTCGATGGCAAAGTCGGTTTCGGCATTGCCGGAGGTAGAGGACCAATACGCGGGAGTTTTGTCCTGGAGCAAAAGCTCCTGCGCGACGTATTGTTCGGTCAGCGAACCTTTGAACTCGGTAAAAACAGCGGATCCGTTAAGAACGATGGCCGGAGAGAGACCGGAGAGCGCTCCGAGGATACCGGTGTCGATGCAGAACAGTTTGAAGCCCGAGAGGTCTTCATAGCTCGAGAGCGGCGCCTTTAGAGCGGAAACACGTGGCACCTTATGAACGATTCCGTAGTCCGTGAGCCACTGGAGGCTTTCCTCGAAATCGCGTGCGCGCGCTCCGGGACGAAGGGCGCCATAGACAAACTTCTTGTTCTCCTTTGCAAGCTGGCCGGGAAGGGATTTCCAAACCAACCTCATGCGCTCGACGATGCGGGCGGGTGCATGTTTGCCAAAATCGGATTCGTAAGCCTCGATGATTTGCTGTTGAAGCCTTCGGGCTTCGATGAAGTCGCGTGTCTCGGCGAAAGTGGAGACAACTTCGGGCATACCGCCGACAACAAGGTATTCCTTGAGCAAGTGCTCGAGCTTTTCGGTAACGTTTGCTAGAAGGTTCATGTCTGCGGCAAGGATGGCGTCGGCGAGCGGGTTGCCGTCGACGGCACGAACGAACTCAGCAAACCCCATGGGACGCATGGTGAGCTGGTCGATTTTGCCGACGGGAAATGACTCGTTTTCGCGTCGGAGCGCGAGGCCCATATAGGAACCGGCTGCTACGATGTGGTATTCGGGTGCAAGCTCGGTGAAGTACTTGAGCGAGGTGATCCCGCGTGGCGCCTCTTGGATCTCGTCGAAGATGATGAGCGTGTCTTCCGGCGTTACGGTTTGGCCACGTAGGAGTTCTATCTGGGAGATGATGCGCTTGGGATCGAGGTTCCCATCGAACAGCGAGCGCGTGCTCGGCTCGAGCATAAAGTCAAAACGAATGACGTTTCGATACTGCTGACTTGCGAATTCGTTAAGAAGCCAAGTCTTTCCTGTCTGGCGGGCTCCCTTAAGCAAGAGAGGTTTGCGATTCGCCCTTGATTTCCAAGCGATAAGTTCACTCATAAGCTGTCGCTGCATATTGCCTCCCAACCCTCTCGGCTAGTATAAGGCCATTTGGGCGTTTCCATCGAAAAATGTGGGAGACAACCACGTTTTTCCATCGGAAAATGTGGGAGACAACCACGTTTTTCCATCGGAAAATGTGGGAACACCAACCTAAGTCACGGTGGAATAGTTCCTAAATGGGCTGATAAACTGCCAAAACAGGAACTATTCCACCGCAACTTAGAGCCCCGCCGGCGTCCAAAAGAAACGAGCCCGCATCCCTTGGGGATACGGGCTCGAACGCTTCATATGGTAGGGGCGGTGGGACGTCTGCGTATTTGCTGCGCAAATCCGCACCGGCTTCGGACGCCTGCCGGCGCCCTCGCCGGCTCGCTGCGGACGCTGCGCGTCCGCTTGACGCTCGCCCCCTCGCGGGTTCGAGTCCCACCGGCATCTTAAAGAAACGAGCCCGCACCCCTTGGGGACACAGGCTCGAAAGCTCCATATGGTAGGGGCGGTGGGACTCGAACCCACAATCCTTGCGGCGAGAGATTTTAAGTCTCCTGCGTATGCCAATTCCGCCACGCCCCCGTGAGACTAGAAGTCTAGCACAAGCCGTCCGTTACGCGTTGACGGCCATCGAGTGTTGGCCCGACTTCTCCAGGAACTCCTGGAACTTGGCTTCGTCGCCCTTGTTCTTGTACTGCAGAGCCAACAGATACTCCAAGCGGCAGCTCTTGACCTTGTCGTCACCGGCCTCCTTGAGCATGCGCTCCAGCTCGGGAATGTCGTTGTGGCGCTTGAGGATCATCGTGTCGTACATCAGTTGGCATTCGTGTGCGACTGCCTCGGCCTGGCCGCCCTCAAAGCCTTTGATCTCGTGCAGCAGCTCCTTGGACTTTTTGCGGTCCTCCTGGCCAACGTAGTAGTTAAAGGCCTTAATCACCAGGTCGACGCGCTGCATCTTGGGGAGGTTGAGCCCCAGCAGCAGGTCGAACATCTCGCTGGCACGCTCGTGGTCCTCGCGCAGCAGATAGGAGTTCAGGCGCAGGTAGTCGCGGTTGTAGCGTGGGTACAGCATGCTGGTGAGTTTGCCGTCGAGCAAACGATCGAACTCGTCCCACTGCTTGGCGGCCATCAATTGCTGCAGGCGTTTAAACGTGGTGCGTTTTTTGACGCTAAAGAACACCGAAACGGCGATGCAGATGATAACGACGGCGGTCCAGAGGGTGCGGGAATCGGGCATATTGGGGTCCTTAGTCGCTCATAAAGCGAGCGGTATGACAACACGTACTAGATGTATTATACGCAGCGCGCAAGCAAACTGGCATAAAAGCTCATCGAGGCCGAGTGCCATCGCTCGCTGCGGTACACTTACCTAAAGTAAACCATGAAGGGAGACATTACCTATGAAGAAGATCGTTTTGGCTTGCGGTGCTGGCGCTGCTACTTCCACGCTCGTTGCCCAGAAGGTCGCTACCTTGCTCGACGCCAACGGTTATGCCGACAAGTACGAGATCGTGCAGTGCGCCATCTCCGAGGCCAAGGATTACTGCGACGAGGGCGCTGACCTGCTGATCGCCACCACCGTTGCCCCCGAGGGCCTCACCTGCCCGTACGTGAGTGGCGTGCCCTTCATGACCGGCATGAACCGCGTTGCCGCCGAGAAGGCCGTTCTCGACGTCATGGCTCAGTAGGCGCTGACTGCATGAGTGAGCAGAACGCCAACCCGGTAGAGCTCTTTGGTATGCGCGTTGCCCATGTGGGCATTAACGCCACCGACCCGGCAGACGCCCTGGAGATCGCGGAGCTGTTCTCGACGATGATGGGCCTGCCCGTCATCGAGACCCCGGTTTCGTACTTCAACGATTCGCTGGTCGAGATCATGAAGCAGAACGGTCGTGGCACCAAGGGCCACATCGGCTTTGCCGTTAACGACATCGATGCAGCTGAGAAGTGGTTTGCCGAGCGCGGGCTCGAGGTCAACGAAGAGTCGCGCGCGCTGCTGCCCGACGGTGGTACCAAGCTCGTGTACTTTAAGCGCGAGTTCGCCGGTTTCGCCGTGCACCTGTGCCGCGAGTAGCGCACAAGCTGCCATAGCTGGCAAAAAGGGATAGGGTCGCGTGGCCCTATCCCTTTATTTATGCCGAGGGGCTTCCTATCGTGGCAGGCGAATCGTAAAGCGGCTGCCGACCCCTTCGACCGAGGTCACACCGATGACGCCGCCGTGGCTGTCGACGATCCACTTGGCGATCGCAAGCCCCAGACCCGAACCCTGTGCGCCGGCATCGCGCGCGTTGTCGGCACGGTAGAACCGCTCGAACGCGTGAGCTGCGGATTCCTGGTTCATGCCGATGCCCTCGTCCTCAACACTTATGTCGATCGTGCCCGCGCCCGCATCTGGCGTTATGCCAAATGTGACGGTCGTTCCCACATCCGAGTACTTGGCGGCGTTTTGCACGATCACGCGCAGAGCCTGCTTCACGAGCGCCACGTCGACGGGCGCGTCGCAGCGCGGGTCGCTGGCAAGCGCAGCGTCAGAAGCCAGCCGATACGTGTGCTCGGTATCGATCATCTGCGATTCTTCGCATACCTCGCTGACCAGTGCAGCCAAGTTGGTATGCGCGCGCCGCAGGACCGTGCGTCCGGCATCGCCGCGTGCCAAAAACAGCAGCTGCTCCACAAGCTCTTGCATGTGCTCGCTTTCGGCTTTAAGGGACGCGATGGATTCCGCCAGCACGTCCGGGTCGTCCTTACCCCAGCGGTCGAGCATGTTCACGTAGCCCTGAATCACCGCGATGGGCGTGCGCAGCTCGTGGCTCGCGTCGTTGACAAAGCGCATCTGCTGCAGTTTGGCCTCTTGCATCTGGCGCAGCAGGCGGTTGAGTGCGACCTCGATGCTTGCCAGGTCGGCGTCGCCGGTGGTGACGCTCGGCGAGTCGACGCTTGCGCGCTCGATGGCCTGCTCCAGTGTTTCCATTTTGCCGCCGGCGAGTTGCATGCGGCCGAGTTCGTCCACGCGCAGGGCCAGATCGTTGAGCGGCGCCATGGTGCGGCGCACGCGGCGGGCGCCGCCGAGCATGTTGAGCACGCTGATGACCTGCCAACCCACAACGACAAGGTAGAGAGGCCATAGCGTGACGAGGTCCTGCGCGAGGGGGAAAGTCTTGGTGGTACGCGCAAGCTCGACGGTATAGGTGAGTGTTGTCAGGTCCCAGCCGCGCGCGGGCGTCAGCGTCATGCCGCGAACGGTGGCGCTGGGGATCCATCCTGCGGTAAACGCGCCGTTGGGCAGCGTCTGGTTGTATCCATAGACAAGGATCGCCGCCACAATCACTACTAGCAGCAGGTCGAGCCAAACGTAGCTCATCAGGCGGCGCCACATATAGCTCCAGTTGATGGCGCGGGCGATGGAGGTGACGCGCTTGGCCTCGGCGTTACGCGCGGCAGACATAGCCCACCCCGCGCACGGTCTGGATGATGCGGACGCCGCCGGCGTCCTCGATCTTGGCGCGTAGATGCGCGATGTGCACGTCGACGTTGTTGGTGTCGCCCATGTATTCGTAGCCCAGCGCTTCGTGCGCGATGCGTTCGCGCGTGAGCACGGTCTCGGCATGCGCCATAAGCAGGGCGAGGACATCGAACTCGCGGGCCGTGAGCGCAATGGGCGAGCCGCCGACCGTGACTTCGCGGCGGTCGGGGTCGAGCGCAACCGAGCCCACGGCGAGCGTGGCGGGGGAGAGCGAGGCGGAAACCTGGGTCGAGTCACTGACCGGGGGCATCGCAGTGGCGCCGACACCCGTGCCGCCTGCCGCGCCCGTCCCGATGCCGCCAACGCCCGAAGCCGCCCGCACGGCCTCCGAGCGCTTCAACGCCACGCGGATCCGTGCGAACAGCTCCTCAATCGCAAACGGCTTGGTCAGGTAATCGTCGGCGCCGGCATCGAGCCCGGCCACCTTGTCCATCACGGCATCGCGCGCGGTGACCATTATCACCGGCACATCCTTGTGCTTGCGGACGCGCCGCAGGACCTCCATGCCGTTGAGCTGCGGCAACAACACATCGAGCAGAATAAGATCGTAGCTGCGCTCCAGCGCCAGGTCCACGGCGGTGCGGCCATCGGCGGCGTGTTCCACCTGGTAGCCCTCGTGCTCCAGCTCGAGCGTCACAAAGCGGGCGATTTTCTCCTCGTCCTCTACGATCAGGATCCGTGCCATGCGTGCCCCCGTCTGCGATTACTTGTCGTCGTTCAGATTTTGCTTGATGTCGTCCGCGGCGTCGGCGGCGTGATTCATAAGGTTGTTGATGCTGCCGGGCACGTCGCCGTCGCTGTCGATGCGGTAGCGCATGCCAAAGAACAGGCCAATCAGCATCAGCCATATCGTGGCGCCCCAGGCAAACAGGGCGACGATGGGAATCAGGATGGGGATGTTGAGGATGATCGCATCGCGGCGCGTGGCGATAAACTTGGTGTCCAGGCTCAGGCGGAAGAGCTTTTTGAGGTACTCCCACACGCTGTCCATCTTCTTGGAAAAGTCGGTCTTTTCGCTCGACTTTTCGTAGGCGGCCTGCGCGGCGACCATCTCGGCCGAGGGCTCGTCGACCGGCGCGGGCTCGGTGGCGGCGTGCGCCGACGTGGTCTGGGTCTTGCCCTGCGACTCGAGCCAAATGATGGCATCCAAAACGTTGCCGTCGGCAGCGTCGAGCGCCGCCTTGGCATCGGTGTAGCTCACGTTGCACTTGGTGCGGATGGTTTCAACTTTTTCGAGGTCGTCCATGACCTGTCCTTTCGTTCGATGGGCGCGACGCCGGGCGATTTGCCCGGGCGCGAGCGTTGCGTTCGGCGACCTGCGTGGCGCCGCCCCGCCCTTGGTCGAACTCTATAGTGCAGGTTATAGATTAAGCGATTCTTGAGCCAAGATTAATGTTGGATGAGTTTTTGGGTAGCGGTGGGAAAAGTATTAGACCTCGATAGCGGGGGATGTGGTGTCGGTGCAAAACGGCGTCAAAGGTTGGTCGA
>CABUHP010000088.1 GCA_902491415.1 uncultured Collinsella sp. | reverse complement strand
ATGTTCTTCGGCCCTGTGACGCTTGAACTCAAGGGCGTTCTTGCCGCGCTGGGTCTGGCCTTCCTAATTATTCCGCTGATGGAGATCTACAAGGCGATCATGCGCGCAGTGGAGAAGGAGTAGGTCGAAAGGTCAACCTTCCCACCGGTCCGACCGCCTGCGGGGTTTCTTCTTCGCTGGTCCTCGCGCTTCGCGCTGCGGGATCGCTCAGAAGAAACCCCTCCCGGCGGGCGGGCCTTCGGATAGCCTCTCGGGACCGTAAGCTGAAGGAAAGTGTGTGAGCTGGTCGGGCTTTGCCCGGCCAGCTCTTTTTGATTTAAAATACCTGCTCAGTTGTGATTTGTGGTGCTGGGAGGCGCTTGTGGGCAAGGCGAAGGCTAAAGCGAAGAAAAAGACGACGGGGGCGCGGGCTAAGCGTGACCGTCGTCGGAAGCTCGCGACCGAAGCGCCCGTGTCTGCCGAGGAGTTGTTGGCGAGCGTACCGGGGCTCGATGCGCTGCAGGATGTTCCGGCGTTTGATGACCTGCCGGTCGATGAAGCCCAGCAGACTGCCTTTGATGATTTCTGCGCACATGCCGAGGAGCCCGAGCAGATGCAGCTGGGTGCCGTTATTCGCCTGGATCGCGGGTTTCCGCTGGTGGCGACTGCCAACGATACCTTCCGCGCCGAGCATGCCGTGGGGTTTGCCAAGTCGCGCGGCGAGGACGAGGTCCTGCTGCCTGCCGTGGGCGACCGTGTGGCGGTGCGCCGCGCTCCCGGGCACGATATGGGCGTGATTGAGTGCGTGCTGCCGCGCCGTACGAGCTTTGAGCGTTGGCGCGGCCGTGCCCGCGGAGAGCGCCAGGTGCTCTGCTCCAACGTGGATAGCGTGCTAATCGTGCAGGCGCTCGGTGCCGGCGAGGTACTGCTCGACCGCGTGGCGCGCTCGCTGGTGTTGGCGCTTGACTGCGATGCCGAGCCGGTGGTGGTGCTTACCAAAGCTGACCGCTGCGATGCCGAGGAGCTCGAGCGCGATCTGGACCGCGTGCGCCGCCTGGTGGGTCCGGACGTGCGCGTGATCGTGACGTCCTCTGCCGAGGGCCGCGGCCTGGACGAGGTCCGTGCCTGCGTGCCTGCCGGGAGCTGCGCCATGATTCTGGGCGAGTCGGGTGCCGGCAAGTCGACGCTGCTCAATGCACTGCTGGGCCACGATACGTTGGCGACCGGCGGTGTGCGCGAACGCGACGACCAGGGCCGTCACACTACCGTCGCGCGCGTGATGGTGGCGCTGCCGGGCGACGCCGGCGTGATCGCCGATGCCCCGGGCCTGCGCAGTCTACCGCTCGTGGGTCACGAGCGGGGTCTGGCGCGCGCCTTCCCTGAGATTGTCGAGGCATCGCGCGCGTGCCGGTTTGGCGATTGCACACATACCCATGAGCCGGGCTGCGCCGTTCGCGAGGCCGAGGACGCCGGGCAGATCGACAGCCTGCGGCTGGAAACGTTCCAAAACCTGGCGTCATCCATGCGCGTGAGCGCTCAAATGCTCGATCCCGATGTCCATCTGTAATTGATTTTTCCTATGACAGCCGTCTCCCAACTGTTCGGGAGACGGCTTTTTTGCTGCGGGAAAGCCTCGAAACATGCAGTTTGCTGACGTGCTGGCCAAAACCTTGCCACGAGCTTGACGGGCTGGTCAGCTTTTGGTCAGCGATTGGTTTGACATCGAAAACCAAGATCGCGATTGCGCCGCTTTGCGCTCTGACCGCCCAGACAATGGTGGTACGGGCATTCGCCCGGCACTGCCATGAGAGGAGCGGCCGTGAACAAGAGCAAGCGCATCGCCATCAGTCTGGTCGCGGGCGTGCTCGCTGCTCTGCTCTGCATGGTTTACGGCTCGTCGATCCGCTCGCAAGCCGAACAGGTCCAGGCTGAGACCTTGGCCAAGTACGGTGGCGATCGCGTCGAGGTATGCGTCGCGGCGCGTGATATCGATGTGGGCGAGACCCTCGATGAGACCAATGTCATAACCCAAGAATGGCTGACGAGTCTGCTGCCGCGTGACGCGGCGACCGAGCTGCGCCAGGTGCGCGGCGACGTGACGACTTCGCGTATTCCCAAAAACGCCGTGATCTGCAATGTCTACACCAAGGCCGAGAGCCACAAGCTCGAGGTGCCTAAGGGCAAAGTCGCCGTTTCGGTGGCGGTCGATGCCGAGCACTCGGTCGGCGGTGCTACGGGCGTGGGCAGCTACGTGGATGTGTATGTGCAAAAAGACGGCGTAACCGATCGGCTGTGCGGCGCGTACGTGATCGATACCAGTGAAGATTCCGGTGCCACGCGCGAGGGCAAGATCGAATGGGTGACGCTGGCGGCTGACCCCGAAGACGTCAAGGAACTGCTGGGGGCATCGGGCAAGGGAACGGTCAGCTTGACGATTCCCGCCACGGCGCGCGGCAAAAAGAGCGGAGGCGACGAGTGATGAAGGCGATCTGGCTTGCGTGCTGCGCGTGCGGCGATTACGGGCTGTTGCAGCGGGAAGTCGAGGGCCGTGATGCGGGTGCACAGGTGCTTCGCGTGGGTGACCTGGACGGGCTGATTTCCATGGCGCGGGCGTTTCCGTCGCGCCGCGGGGCTGCCATCATCGAGGCGTCTCTGTTTGATACCGAAGATGTGCGCAAGACTGTTGTGCGCCTGACGGCCGAAGGCCGCGTGAGTCGCGTGGTCGTGTTGATAGAAGCACTCGATCCGTCGGATATCGAGGGGCTGTTTCGCGCAGGGGCGACCGAGGTCATCGCTGCGCACAGTATATGCGGCAACGGGCGCGCGGGCGAGGGAGCGGTTGATTCCGATCGGCGCATGACGATTGAGCCCGATGCTTTTGTTGATAGGGAACCCGGGGCGCCTCGCGCTACAAGAGGCCCGCGTGTTGATGATTATGGAAAAGCGGAAGCCGAGCATGGTCGGCGCCCCCGGAACCCCCTTGTATACGATGACGCTGGAGGGCCGGCGCAGCATGCTGGCGACTCCCCGGCTGTAGATATGGGATACGTGCACGGCGTGAATCTGGCGGATGAACTCGACGAAGTTGAGGGCTTTGCCGGGTGCGGCGAGTTGTCGCTGATGCGGCATGAGCAGATTGCACAGAACGAGCCTGCCTCGCAGACCGAACAAGCCGCCATGCCGGCTTGGACGCAGCGTGTGGTTGCGGCAGGGGAGACGGGGACGCTGTCACCGACGCCCGCTCCGCCGCCTCCGATGCCGCCGGCAGACGCTGCCGCTCCGCAGCATCGAGCTCCGGTCATCTGCGCCATTTCGGGTTCGGGCGGTTGCGGCAAGTCGACGATCGTTGCCACCATGGCACACGCATCGTCGCTGTTGGGCTTGCGTGCCGCCGTGCTCGACCTGGACCTGATGTTTGGAAACCTTTACGACTTGTTAGGCGTCGATGCTCCGCGCGATATGGCGGCACTTATCGAGCCGTCGGTGGCGGGCGCGCTTGCCGAGCCGGATATCGTGGCCGCATCGATGCGCGTGGCGCCGGGCGTTACGCTCTGGGGTCCCGTTGCGGCGCCCGAACAAGCCGAGCTCATGGCACGTCCGGTGGAGCTGCTGCTTGATGTCCTGCGTCGCGAATCCGACGTGGTCTTTATCGATACCTCGGTCTTTTGGGGCGATGCCGTGGCGGCTGCGGTGGCGGCGAGCGACCGTTGCCTGGTCGTTGGCGATGCGGCGGTGTCGTCCGCGACATCGGCGTCGCGCGTCATTGAACTGGCAAGTCGAGTAGGTGTGCCGCGCACGCGCATGAGCGCCGTGTTCAACCGGTTCGGTGCGCGCGGGGCAGACGAGGACGTCGCCATGCGCTTTGAGATTGCCTGTGCGTTGAGCTCCAAGATTCGTATCGCCGATGGCGGGCAGGATCTCGCCGCGCTCATGGCGTTTGGGCGCGCCGACGAGGCAGTGGGTCAGACGAGCGCTTTTGCGACCAGCGTGCGCGAGGCCACGCGCGAGATGCTCGTGGAACTGGGGTGCGCCGTCGGCCCTTGGAGCGATATAGTCGCCGACCGTGCAACGCGTACCGAACGCCCGCGTATCCGCCTTCCCTGGTCGCGCGAGGGTGATCAGCGATGAGCCTGCAAACGAGGATTAAGGCTGCCGGCGCTGCAGCGGCGGCAGCTCCTGTAGATGCGGGGCGTCGCCGCGCGGTGAAACGACGCACTAAGCGCGCCGTGATGGACCGCATGGGTTACGACGAAGTGGCGCGTATCAGCGCCTATATCGACCCGGCACTTGCCCGCTCGGAATTGCGTCCCGCGGTGGAGGCGGCGCTCAATGTTGAGGAGCCGACCGATCTCGCGACGTCCGAGCGCGAGACCATCATCGACGAGATTTTGGATGACGTGGTGGGCTTGGGGCCGTTGCAGCCGCTCATCGAGGACGACACCGTTACCGAGATCATGATTAACGGCTGCCGCTCGGCTTTCTTTGAACGCGGCGGCGTCTTGCATCCCATCGAGCATGCGTTTGAGGATGATGAGCAGATCCGTGTGCTTATCGACCGCATCATCTCGCCACTTGGCCGCCGTATCGACGAGCGCAGCCCCATCGTCAACGCCCGCCTCAAAACGGGCTATCGCGTCAACGCGGTGATTCCGCCTGTGGCGATTGACGGACCGATTCTCACCATCCGAAAGTTCTCGGACCGTATCTGCTCGCTGGACGAGCTCGTGGGGTTGGGATCGCTGCCGCTTTGGTATGCGCAGCTGCTGTCGTGCGCGGTGTCGCTGCGACAGGACCTGGCGGTTGCGGGAGGCACGGGATCTGGTAAGACCACCCTGCTCAACGCGTTGTCATGCGAGATTTCCACCGGCGAGCGCATCGTGACGATCGAGGACTCTGCCGAGCTCAAGTTTGCGCATCATCCGCACGTGGTGCGCCTAGAGGCGCGCGAGGCTTCAATTGAGGGCGAGGGCGCGGTGACGATCCGCGACCTGGTAACTAATGCCCTACGCATGCGCCCCGACCGCATCGTGGTGGGCGAGGTGCGCGGTGCCGAGTGCTGCGACATGTTGCAGGCCATGAACACGGGCCACGACGGGTCGCTCACCACACTTCATGCGGGTTCAGAACAGGAGACCGTGGTGCGTCTGACGTTGCTTGCACGTTATGGCATCGATCTGCCGAGCGAGCTCATCGAGGAGCAGATTGCCATGGCGCTCGACGGCATCGTGATGTCCGAGCGCCACGCCGATGGCAGGCGCTTCGTCTCCTCGTATTCGGGGGTGCGTCGCGCCGCATCGGGTGGCGTAGAGCTCGAGCGCTATGTGACGTTCGATGCCGCCGAGCGCACCTGGACGCTTGACCGCGAGCCGCCGTTTATCGCAGAAGGCCTGCGGTCGGGGACGCTCACACAAGAGGAGGTGGACGAATGGAGATCACTGTGCCCCTCGTCGTAGGGGGCTTGGCAGGGCTTTCTGTCGCGACGGCGTGCGGGGCGGAACCTCGTGTGCCGCAGGTACCGCCGGCGGAGCTGGCACGTCAGGCGCTCGAGACGGTGGCAGAGAAGCTGCCGCGTGAGCTGGTGGAAAACGATCTGCTGAAAAAGATCGCCCGTTCGTGGGCATCGCTGGCTCCGGCGCATCGCCTTGGCCTCGTGATCGAAGATGCTTCGGGACGTTTGGCGTTTCTGCTGCTATCGAGCGGTGTCTGCTGCGTTTTACTAACGATGGTGTCGTTATCGCCCCTCGGATTTGCCTTGGGACTTGTTGCTCCGTTTGCCGTTGGTGCCGCTCGGGATGGCTTTGAGAGCCGGCGCGAGCAACACGATGCAGAAGAGGCAATGCCCGAGGCGTTTACCGCACTTTCCATGTCGCTTGCCTCGGGACATTCGCTGGCCCAGGGCATGCGCTTTGTGGGCGCTCATGCGCAAGAGCCAGTGCATACCGAGTTTTTGCGGGTGGCGGCGGCGATCGATTGCGGCATCTCGGCGACCGACGCGCTCGATGACTTGCTCGTGCGTATCGACGCCCCCGGTCTTTCGCTTGTGACCTTGGCGCTTAAGGTGTCTCAGCGCACCGGCGCTCCGCTTGCCGACTTACTGTCCGAGGCGTCGAGCATGGTGGGGGAGCGCATTGAGCTCAAGCGCCGCCTGGATGTTAAGACGTCGCAGGCTCGCATGTCTGCGCATATGGTCGCGGCGATGCCGGCGGGCATGTGCGCGGTGTTGGCGCTGCTTTCGGCAGATTTTCGTCGCGGTCTTGCGACGCCTGCCGGCGCGGGCGCTGTGGTGCTGGGTCTTGCCCTCAACGCCGTTGCCTTGGTGGTTGTCCGGCGCATTATGCGGGTGGAGCTATGAGCGCCCCGGTTGCAGTTGCGGCTTGCCTGTGCGCCCTGAGTGTATTTGTCGCGACGGGTTTGGATCGGGCGGATGCGCGCAAGATCGCAGGGGCCTGCAAGCGCGAGGCGGTGCTGGTCGCTGCCGCGGGTCGCTCGGTGGTCGATGCTCTGACCGCGCGAGTGAAGGGCGCGGTTGGAGCGGGCGGCCCGGCGCGAGTGTCGCTCGGCGAAGTGTCCGAGATGATCGATGTTGTGCGCTTGGGTCTTTCGGCCGGTCTTTCGTTTGATGCGGCGCTTGAGATTTTCTGCGCCAACCGCCGGTCAGTGCTGGCTCTTCGCCTTGAGCGGGCCTGCATGGCGTGGCAGGTGGGCGTGGGCACGCGTGAGGACGAGTTGTTGGCCGCCGCGCGCGACCTGGACGTGCGAGCGCTCGAGACCTTTGCCATCACGGTGGGGCAGGCGCTCGCCCTGGGTGCTCCACTTGCCGAGACGCTGGCCGCTCAAAGTCGCGAGATCCGTGCGGCTCATCGCGCCGCGGTCGAGCGCGAGATCGAGCGTGCGCCCGTCAAGCTGCTGATTCCCACCGGCACGCTCATCTTGCCGGCGTTGCTTCTGTCCATATTGGGCCCGCTGCTGGGAGCAGGCGGGATGATGTAGGGAGGAATACATGAACACGATGACTGACGCTGCTGGCAAGGTCCAGGGCTGGGCGTCTTGCCGGGCGGCACATGTTCGTCAGCGCGCCAAGGAACTATTGCAGGAGGAGAGTGCACAGGGTACCACCGAGTATGCCATCTTGGTCGGCGTGCTCGTGGTGATCGCCATCATTGCCATTGTCGCATTTAAGGGCAAGGTCCAAGATCTATGGAACGCTATCAGCGAGGGCATCAACAGCCTGTAGAGGGCGAGCGCCCCATCGGGGTGCTGCTGGTGTTTGCTTGCCTGACCGTGGCGATAGCG
>CABUHP010000087.1 GCA_902491415.1 uncultured Collinsella sp. | reverse complement strand
GGCAGGCGCAAAACGCGAAAAGCCCCTTCATCAAATTGCCCGGACGCCGCAAGCACCACCTCACAAGCGGTATCGCCGAGCGAGTCGGAGATAACGATGACGGTGGGACGAGCGGTGACCGGGCAATCCATGCGGGGCTCCTTTTGCGCTTATGCGCAGGCTGGCTTACTTTTTGCGGGCAAGCTCACCGATGTTGGCGATGCCGGAGAAAACGGCCTCGAAGCGGTTAAGCAGCTTAAGGCGATTATCGCGGAGCTGCTCGTCCTTGTCCATGACCATGACCTCATCGAAGAAGCGGTCGATGGGCGCGCGCAGGGCGGCGAGGGCGGCAAATGCGGCCGGGTAGTCCTCGGCAGCAAGGGCGGCATTGACAGCAGTCTGAGCAGCCTCGGAGGCGTCGGCGAGCGCGAGCTCGACCTCGCCCATCAGGCTGCGGTCGTACTCCGCACCCAGCTCGGGCTTGGAGATGTGCGCGGCGCGGGCATAGGCGGTCGCCAGGTTGTCGAACGTCTCAGCGTCGTTCTTGCGGGCCTCGTCGAGGGCGGCGCAGCGGGCGAAGAAGACGGACGGGGCGATAATGTGCACCGCGGAGACGGCGGCAACGGTATCGGCCGGGATCTTTTCGTCGCGGGCCATGCTCACCAGGCGGCCATGGAAGAAGTCACGAACCTGCTGAGCGACCTCGGCGGCGTCGAACTCAATACCCTGCTCACTGTAAAGTTCGAGGGCGAAGTCGATGAGCGACGTGGGGTCGATCGGGAGACGGTCGCGCAGGATGTTGATGATGCCGATAGCGGCACGACGCAGCGCGTAGGGGTCGGAGGAGCCGGTCGGGGGCTCGCCGATGGCAAAGATACCGGCGATGGTATCGAGCTTGTCGGCGCAGGCCACGATGCAACCAGCGGTGCCCTCGGGCAGCTCGTCACCGGCAAAGCGGGGACGATAGTGATCGCGAATAGCATGAGCGACCTCGTCATTCTCCCCCATCGCGGTGGCGTAGTAACCGCCCATCACGCCCTGCTGGCTCGTGAACTCGACGACGGCGTTGGACACCAGGTCGGCCTTGCACAGGTGAGCGGCGCGGCCGGCATCTGCGGCCAAGTGGGCACCCAGGTGAGCCTCGCGGGCAATAGCGAGCGCGAGCTGCTCAATACGCTCGGACTTGGCAAGCACGCTGCCGAGCTTCTCCTGGAAGGCGACCTTGGCCAGGCGCTCACGGAACTCGTCGAGGGAGATCTTCAGGTCCTCCTCGTAGAAGAACTTGGCATCGTCCAGACGGGCGCGCACGACGCGCTCGTTGCCGTCGATCACGCGCTCGGCGTTCTCGGGCTTGCTATTGGAGACAACCACGAACTCACGCGTGAGCTTGCCCTCGCCGTCATAGATCGGGAAGTAGCGCTGGTTGGTGAGCATGGACTCGCAGATGATCTCGTGCGGGACCTTGAGGAACTCCTCATCGAAGGTACCGACGAGCACCGTCGGCCACTCGCAGAGGTTGATAACCTCCTCAAAGACCTTCTTGGGCGTATCGACATGGCAGCCGGGACGGGCAGCCTCGACCTCGGCGATACCGGCAAGGATGGCCTCGCGACGACGCTCGGCAGAAAGCACGCCGGCGTCCTCAAGCACCTGCTCGTAGACGGCGGGACTGGCGACAACGTGGTCACCGGGGCCAAGTACGCGATGACCACGCGTGGTGTTGCCGCTCGTCACGTCGGCAAACGACACGGGCACAACATCCTCGCCCAAAAGGCAGCAGATCCAGCGGACCGGGCGCACGAACGTGGCGTGCTCGTGGCCCCAGCGCTGACTACGGTAGTTGGGCCACTGCAGGCCGGCGATGGTCTTCTCGCACAGGGCCGTCAGGATCGGAGTAGCCGGAGCGGAGGGAATGTTCTTCTCGGCAAAGACATACTCGCGACCGTCGGTATCCTCACGACGGACCAGGTCCTCGGCAGCCACACCGCACTTGCGGGCGAAGCCCTGGGCGGCCTTGGTGGCGTTACCGTCAGCGTCGAAGGCGATGTTTGCCGCGGGGCCACGCTTGACCTCGTGAACCTCATCGGTCGCGGTGGCAACGTCGGCAACGAGCGCAGCCAGGCGACGCGGGCTCGAGATCACGCGGACCTCGCCGTGGGCCAGACCGGCCTCGTCGAGACCCTTGGCGATCATGGTACCAAGCTGCTTGACGGCATTGTTCAGCGGTGCAGAGGGCATTTCCTCCGTACCGATCTCAAACAGGAAATCCTTAGCGTCTGCCATGGCTTACGCCACCTCGCCTTCCTGGTCGGCATTCTCGTTGACTCCGGCGACCTCGGCCATGTAGGCCTCGCAGCACGCCTTGGCGACGGCGCGGACGCGCAGGATGTAGTTGGCACGCTCGACCGCGGACAGGGCGCCGCGGGCATCGAGCAGGTTGAAGGCGTGGCTGCACTTCATGACACAGTCGTACGCCGGCAACGGCAGCTTGCGCTCCAGGCAGGAATGGCACTCGGCCTCGTAGTCGTCAAACTTCTGACGCATCATCTCGACGTTGGCGACCTCAAAGTTGTAGGCGCTGAACTCGCGCTCGTTCTCGAGGAACACGTCGCCGTAGGTCATGGGCGTGCCGTCGGGCAGATAGCTCCACACCAGATCGTAGACCGAGTTGACGCCCTGAGCGTACATGGCGATACGCTCCAGGCCATAGGTGATCTCGACGGGCACGGGGTCGACCTCGATACCGCCCACCTGCTGGAAGTACGTGAACTGCGTGACCTCCATGCCGTTGAGCCAGACCTCCCAGCCAAGGCCCCAGGCGCCCAGGGTCGGGCTCTCCCAGTCGTCCTCGACAAAACGGACGTCATGGTCGTTGGGGTCCAGGCCAATGGCAGCAAGAGACCCCAGGTAAAGCTCCTGTGCGTTGACCGGAGAGGGCTTGATGAGCACCTGGAACTGATAGTAGTGCTGCATGCGGTTAGGGTTCTCGCCGTAGCGGCCGTCGGCGGGACGGCGGCAGGGCTGCGCATAGCAGGTGCGCCATTCGGCGGGACCGAGCGAGCGCAGCGTGGTCGCGGTATGGAAGGTACCGGCACCGACCTCGGAGTCATAGGGCTGCATAATGACGCAGCCCTGCTCGCCCCAGTACTGCTGGAGGCGCAGGATGATGTCTTGGAAGGAAAGCGATGAAGCGTTCATGCCTCTAATATCCCCTCGTCGAAACGATTACACGGTTAGGTACTGTACTATAGCGGTTTTTAGTCGATAGCGCCGATGCGGTTGAGCGGCCAGTAGCGCACAAGCGCCACAGCGATCAAATCAGAGCGATCGACGGGACCAAAGTAGCGCGAGTCGGCAGAGTTTTCGCGGTTGTCGCCCATCACCCACACGCACCCGTCGGGAACGGTGTAGGGATAACTCACCTGGGGGCCAGGCGCTTGGACCGAAAGCGGCCAGCTCATGCCCGTCGTATAGTCCTCATCGAGCGCTTGGCCGTCAACGACCACCTTGCCGTCCTGCAGGTCGACCGTCTGGCCGGCCGTGGCAATAACACGCTTGACAAGAACATCATGCTCGGAAGTGACATCGGGGTTGTGGAACACCACGATATCACCCTGTTTGACGGGCTGACCGAGCTCGAGGCTCACCTTTTGTGCCAGGATCTGGTCGCCAATCTCGATCGTGTCCTCCATGGAGCCGGTGGGTACCACAAAGGGCTCGACCACAAAGGTGCGGATCAGGAAGGTGGCCACGAGCGCGATCGCGATGACCGCGACCCACTCAAAAGCGCCCCTCAACGCGGAATGCTGCGATGGAACCATTCTCACTCCTCGCTCTGCGAATACGAAGCGTCCAGAATCTCCTGCGCGTATGCGCGCTCCTGGGGCGTAAGCCGTGCCGTCTCGATCAGGTCGGGACGCCAGCGGCAGGTGCGCTCGATGGCATTCTTACGGCGCCAGGCGTCAACCTTGGCATGGTCACCGCTCACGAGCACCGGCGGCACGCCCTCGCCGTTGAATTCAGCAGGGCGAGTGTACTGCGCATACTCGAGCAGGCCTCCGTCCTCGGCGGTCGAGAACGACTCGTCGACGTTGCTCATCTCGTCACCAAGGGCGCCGGGAATCAGGCGTACGACGGCATCGGCAACGACCATAGCGGGAAGCTCGCCGCCCGTGAGCACGTAATCGCCGATCGACAGGCGCTCGTCGGCATACGCATAGGCACGCTCGTCGACACCCTCGTAACGGCTGCACACAAACAGCAAGCGCTCGCTTTTGAGCAGGCGCTCGGCCACATGCTGTGTAAAGGGCTCGCCACAGGGGGTAAAAAACACCACGGTGGGCTTAGGACCCTCGGAGCTAATAGCCTCGATGGCCTCGACAATAGGCTCGACCTTCATGAGCATGCCCTGCCCGCCGCCGTACGGCTCGTCATCGACGGTACGATGGCGGTCGTGCGTCCAGTCGCGCAGGTTATACGCCTTAAAATCAAAAAGGCCGGCCTTGCGGGCGCGGCCCAAAATCGATGTGGACATGACGGGCTCAAACATCTCGGGAAAGACCGAAAGGGTCTCAATCAGCATGTTGTCCTCCCTACTTGTCCATATCGATCAGGCCGTCCATAACGTGGACGGAAATTGTTCCTGTGTCGGGAAGATCGAGCACAACCTGCTCGATCACGGGAATCAGTACCTCGCCGTACCGATCACCCTCGACAACCCAAACATCGTTAGCGGGCGTCGACATGATCTCGATGATCGTGCCGAGTGAACCGAAGCGCTCGTCGACCACCTCGCGACCCATCAGGTCGGTATAGGCGGCGTCGAGTGAATCGAGCTCAAAATCGTCACGATTTGCCAACACATAGCATCCCGTGATGCCCTCGGCGGCCGTCAAGTCGTCAATGCCCTCAAACGAGACCAGATCGCCATCGCCCGTATCGGTGACGGACACGACCGTGCAAAAGCGGTCGCGCTTGAGCGCCGGCGGCGTCAGGGCGACGCGCATACCCGGCTCTAATACAGAAGGAAGCCCCCGCAGCGGTTGCGCGAGGACCTCCCCCTTCCTTCCGTGCGGCTTGACCACACGGGCGATGTTTTTGTACTGGGACCTCAAGGTCCTAGCCCAGAACCTCTACCTCGACAGCAGTGTCGAGGCGAGCGGCCAGTGCACGGGCGAGCGTGCGAATGGCCTTGATGGTACGGCCACGACGGCCGATGACCTTAGCGACGTCATCCTCGGCGACAGAAACCTCGATCGTAGAGGCGTCGTCACCATCGATGACCTCAAGGCTCACGGAATCCGGGTCGTCGACGATCTGAACAACGAGATATTCGACGAGATCGGCGATGCGATCTGAGAGCATTGCCTCACCCTCGAGCTGTGCAGCGTCAACCTCAGGCACGATTTACTCCTCGGCGCCCTCAGCGGCCTCAGCGGCAGCCTTAGCGGCCTCGGCCTCTTTGGCGAGCTGCTTCTTGGACTTCTTGACGACGGTCTCGGTCTTCTCGCCCTCGTTGGCGGCCTTGACCAGAGCGGCGACGGCGTCGGTGAGCTGAGCGCCCTTGGACTGCCAGTCGGCGATCTTCTCGAGGTCGAGGTTGATGGTCTTGGGGGCGGTCATCGGGTTGTAGCGGCCAACCTCCTCGATGATACGACCGTCACGCGGGGCGCGGGAATCGGCGACGACGACACGGTAGTACGGACGCTTCTTAGCGCCGTGACGAGCAAGGCGAATCTTGACTGCCAAAGGAAACTCCTCCAACCAAGCAGCTTTAGGCTGCAACTACAAACAAACAGTTGAACATAATACGCCATCGACGCGGGCAGGTGAAGTCCGTGAGACCAACTTCTTCGGTGTAGTCGAGGGCAAATCCATATCTTAGACAAGAATTCGGGATTTGCAAGCACATACACGCACCCCACATGAGCTGCGCGGTATACTCATGACATGGAAAGACGCGAACATACATACGGTTATGAGGATGCCATGGGCGTCACACCGCCTCCCTGGACGGGTTCGGCGGTGGGCCTCATGGACCTCGATGCGTTTTTTGCGAGCGTGGAGATGCTCGATCATCCCGAATGGCGCGGAAAGCCGCTCATCGTGGGCGGAGACGCCGATTCGCGTGGCGTCGTGTCCACGTGTTCGTATGAGGCACGTCGCTTTGGCGTGCGCTCTGCCATGGCCTCGGCTGAGGCGCGGCGCTTGTGCCCGCAAGCCATTTGGACGCACGGGCACTTTGATCGCTACCGCGAGGTGAGCGCGCAGGTCATGGCGATTCTTGCCGAGGAGACGCCGCGCGTTGAGCGCGTATCCATCGACGAAGCCTTTATCGATATCACACCGGGTCGCTTTGCGCCCGAGGACCCACCGCTGGTTGCACGGCGTATAAGCGACCGTGTGGCAGCGCTGGGAGTGACGTGCTCCATTGGCGTGGGCTGCAACAAGACGGTCGCAAAGATCGCAAGCGAGCGGGATAAGCCGTTTGGGCTGACCATCGTGCGCCCCGGAACCGAGCAGCGCTTTTTGGCCGCGCTGCCGGTATCTGCCATGAGCGGCATCGGGCGCTCGGCCGAGGAGCGACTGCGCCGTATGCGCATCTACACGCTCGGCGAGCTGTCACGCGCGCCGGAATCCACCTTGGCCTCTATTTTTGGCGTCAACGGCGAACGTATGCGTCAGCGTGCGCTGGGACTTGAAATCTCCGAAGTCACGAGTCTCGATGAAGAGCGCAAGATCAAGTCGGTCAGCAATGAACGCACCTTTGCGAAAGATTTAACTGAGCGCGGAGACATCGAAGCGGCGATTGCACTGTTGGGCGAGTCAGTTGGACGCCGTCTGCGCCGTCAGGGGCTGACGGGTGCCACGGTAACGCTCAAGCTTAAGTATTCGTATGGCAGCGGGCGTACGGCACAGCGCCGGCTGCCTCATCCGACCGACGATGAGAACATCTTCGTGGCGGTTGCACTCGACCTGCTCGACAACATCTGGCAGGATGGCATGCATGTTCGCTTAGCGGGCATCGGCATGAGCGACTTTGACCATCGGGGCGGCATCCAGACCGACCTGTTCTGCGAGATCGATGACCGCGGAGCCCAATCCAGCGACCGCCGCGACCTCTCCGTCGCCATCGACGCCGTCCGAGACAAATTCGGCGACACCGCCCTATCCTTCGGCCGCCAATCCCGCTTCAAAAACTAATCTTTTTTGGACGGGGCTTTTTGCTGCCTTCCGTTCGACACGGCATGGGTAGTCAATTGGTAGTGTCGAGAAAGTTGGTGTAGAGCCCCATCCGAAGCGAGTCGGCCCGGCG
>CABUHP010000086.1 GCA_902491415.1 uncultured Collinsella sp. | reverse complement strand
TCTATGACTCCGGCTGCGCTGCCGGAACCACCGACTACTACACCGGTTGGTAATCTGCCATAAGCAAAATAGGCACATGATGGGCGGACGTCTTTACTGAGCTTTTAGGCAACGTAAAGCCGCCCGTTCTTTATGCGCGTTTGAGTTAACAGAGCCCTTACCGTGGCGGTACGCTGGGCGTATGGATGCAGGGCACACTAGTTCATGAGAAATAAGGTCTTTCTCTTGGAAGAAGTGGTCTTGTGAATGCTCGAGATATCGCCGTTGCCGCCGTCGCGTTGATGCTTGGCTGCCTTGGTCCCACGGCCGCGCTCGTCGCGGGCATGCAGGGGACATGCGGGGCTGCTCCTATCGTGGTCGGCGCGCTGATCGCGGCCGCGCTGCTGGGAAGTGCAGGTGTAGTCCTTTGTTGCGACGATGAGGACCAGGCGTCGGAGTCGCAGCTCTAACCGTTGTGAAGCTGATTTTTGGCCAAAGATGAAAAAGGAAGCCGCCGCGAGGGGAGTGCCCCTTGCGGCGGCTTTGCCATTGGATCTGCTGGCTACAGTATGCCGAGCACTACCAGCTGCTTTCTATTTCGCGAATCCTCTGGTAGAGCCAATCGTTTTGCGGCACTTGGATATCGTGTTTGGCGGCCAGGCGGCAAATGGTGCCCGCGAACTCCTCGACTTCGGTTTTTCGTTGTGCGATGCGGTCCTGCGCCATCGAGGGCATACCGGCGGGGTCGATTCCCTCGATGAGGTGCACCATTTGCGTCAGGTCTGCCTCGGTCAGCTCAACGCCCTCGGCGTTGGCAACCGCAAGCGTCTCGCGCATGGCGGAGACAAAACAGCGGCGCTGCTCGGAGCCCGGCTCCGTGGCGCTTCCGTAGGTCCCGCCGTAGGCCATGCAGGTCTGGTTGATGCCGTCGTTGAGCATGAGTTTGGCCCACATGCGGTGCGCAATGTCGCTCTCGACGGTATGGGCGATGCCGCAGCGCGTATAGAGCTCGTCGATAGCGGCGACGGTCGCGGGGTCGGTGCCGGCGGCTGCACCAAAGCGGATCTCGCCCGCATTGGTAAAGGTGAGCGCGCCGTTGAGGAACACGGCGTCCATGCCTTGGCAGATACCCAGGACGGTGTGCTCCCAGCCAAAGCGCTCGGCAATCTTTTGCTCGCTCGTAATGCCGTTGCACAGCGAGGCGATGAGCGTGTTGGGTCCCACGACACGCTCCATAGTCTTGAGTGCTTGGTCGAGACCGGTGGTCTTGACCGTCAGGATGACCAGATCGGCGGGACGGACGTGAGATCACAAGGCTTTCCGTTGACGGTGAGCACATCGCCCGCGTGACGCTCAAAACGGGCGTCATCCATAACGTATTCGACGGCGTCATTGCCGAGGGCCTTGGCAATCATGCTGCCGTAGAGCAGGCCGACGCCGCCCTTGCCGATAAAGGCGACCTTGTTGATCTGCATGTGAATCATCTCCTCATATAAAAGGCGCCCGCGTAAGGGGCGCCTGATGGATTGTATGCTGCCGGGGTGATTGATGGGTGCGCGGGGCGGCTGTTATAAAAAAGAAACGTTTGCCTGGACGCTACGCTGCAGGGCAGACCGCAAAGACATGCGCGTGGTCATGCCCGGCTCCTTTCATCGGGCTTTTTGCTGATGTTAAAGCGGTGCCGTGACGGCTCGATTTCTGCTGCGTTACGATACGTTCTCGATTGCGATTCCACGATGTTTCGGCTGCGTGACCATTGTGTTTCGCCTTGCCGGGGCGCTGATGGCGAAGGGAGGGGCCGTGCAATACCGTGTTGACCCCAAAAGTGGTAACCGAATATCCGCTCTGGGTCTGGGCTGCATGAGGTTTCCCGGTGCGCCGGGACACCCCGATGCGAAGACGGCCGATGCCATCATCTCCCGCGCGGTGGAGCAGGGGATTAACTACCTGGACACGGCCTATCTCTATCCCGGCAACGAGGCGTGCGTGGGTGCGTCGCTTGAGCGCCTGGGCTTGCGCGACCAGGTTTTGCTCGCAACCAAGCTGCCGCATGCTTCGTGCAAATGCGCGGAGGATTTCGATCGGTTTTTCGACGAGCAGCTGCGCCGCCTGCAGACCGACCATATCGACTATTACCTTATGCACAACATCACCTCGCCTGCGCAGTGGGAGCGCGTGGTGGCGCTGGGCATCGAGGACTGGATCGCGCAGCAAAAGGCTGCAGGGGCGCATTCGCCAGATTGGTTTTTCGTACCACGGCAGCGCGGTGGATTTCCTGACGATGCTTGACGCATATGACTGGGATTTTTGCCAGATCCAGTACAATTACGCTGGAGAGCGATATCAGGCGGGAACAGCGGGGCTCATGGCCGCCGCCGAGCGAGGCCTCGCGGTGTTTGTGATGGAGCCGCTGCTGGGCGGGCGTTTAGCGGGCAAGCTGCCGCCACGGGCCCGCGCTGTGCTCGATAGTGCCCGTGACCCGCATTTGCGCACTCCTGCCGCCTGGGGTCTTTCGTGGGTCTGGAATCATCCTCAGGTGACGATGCTGCTTTCGGGTATGACCGATATCGCGCAGGTGGATGAGAACGCGGTATTGGCCGATCGGGCCCTGCCGGATTCGATGACTGCCAACCAGCACGACACGATCGCGCACGTGCTGGATGAGTTTGAAAAATCGAATCGCGTGCCCTGCACGGGATGCGGCTACTGCATGCCATGTCCCAAGGGCATCAATATTCCCGGCTGCTTTGCCGCCTACAACGCAAGCTATGCGCACAGCTGGTTTACGGGTCTATCGCAGTACTTTACGGCGAGCGCGGTGCGCACAAGCGAGGCCAAGCTGGTGAGCAATTGCGTCAAGTGCGGCAAATGCGCGCGCCACTGCCCACAGCATATCGATATCCCCGAGCGTCTCGATGACGTGCGCCGACGTTTCCAGCCTGGCCCCGTGACGGCAGTGCTTAAGGCCTTCGGCAAAACGCGCTCCTCGTGACTCTTTTATAACTTGCGCTGGAATAGTTCCTGCTTGCGGCAGAATAGGGCTTAAACAGGGACTATTCCACCGCAACTGAAGGGGGCTGTCGTGGGCCATCGGGATTCATGGGATGATTCGCGTGAGGTTCGTTGGGGCATTTTGGGCGCTGGGCACATTTCTCATCGATTTGCATCGTCGCTCAAGAAGGTCGACGGGGCACGGCTGGTGGCTGCGGCCGGCCGCACTCCTGCACATGTCGAGGAATTTTCCCGAGCGTTTTCGATCGATGCTGCGCATGGCCATGCCTCGGTCGACGATAACGGCAATGCGGCTTATGATGCGCTGATTGCCGACCCCGATGTCGACGCAATCTACTTGGCTCTTCCGCATGGCATGCATGCGCATTGGGTCTGTCGGGCACTGCGCGCGGGAAAGGCCGTGCTGTGCGAAAAGCCGGCCGTTTTGAGTGAGGAAGAGGCTCTCTCGATTGCCTCCACCTCTCGTGAGCGCGGCGTGCTGTTTATGGAGGCGATGAAGAATCGGTTTTGCCCGATGCGCACTCGCGTGAAGGACTTGCTTGCGTCGGGTGAGCTTGGCCGTATTGTCTCGATTGAAAGCGTGCAAAAGCTCGATTACGGCGAGTTTCCTTCGGGCTATCTGCTTGATCCGTTGCAGGGCGGCTGTCTATATGACATGGGCTGCTATGCGGTCGGTTGGTTTGAGGATTTGCTCGCGGGCGCGTGCGAGGTTTCATCCCGTGAAGTTCGCTGGCGTGACGTATCGGGCGGTCGCGTCGATTGGGCCGACGAGATCCGTATGAGCGTCGGCGGTATACCCATTCATATGGTGTGCGACGGCAAAGCAACATATGAAAGCCGCTTAACGATTGTCTGTGAGCGAGGCTCGTTGGAAATCGAGCGTCTCCATCGCCCCGAGCTCGCCCATGTGAAGTATTCCGACGGTCGAACGCTCGAAATAAATGCCCCGTTTGAGATCGATGATTTCTACGGCGAAATCCAGCATGCGACCCAGCTCATCCGGGCGGGGAAACTCGAGAGTCCCGTCATGCCCCTTGCCGCCACGCAGCGCTGCGCGCGCATTATCGATGCGATTCGCTTGAAACTTTAGTGCGTGGGGGCATGGCGCCAGCGCCTGGAATGCCTTGGAGGCCTTTGCCCCTGATGCCCCTTTTATAACTTGCGGTGGAATACGGTCTGTTTGCGCCAAAATAGGGCACCAATAGACCGTATTTCACCGCAACTGATGAGGGGGAGCTGGAGATGCTGACAATCGGGTGTCATCTTTCGACGACGAAGGGCTATCGGGCAATGGGGGAGACGGCGTTGTCCATTGGCGCCAATACCTTTGCGTTCTTTACGCGCAACCCGCGCGGTGGCAAGGCAAAAGAACTTGACATGGATGACGTGGCGGCTCTGCGCGAGCTTATGTCGCAAAACGACTTTGGACCGCTGGTGGCGCATGCCCCGTATACCTACAACCCCTGTTCTGCCAAAGAGCGGGCGCGCGAGTTCGCCTTGGAGGCTATGGCAGAGGACCTGCGGCGCATGGAGGCGCTGCCCGGCAACTACTACAACTTCCATCCCGGTGCGCATGTGGGGCAGGGCTCCGACGCCGGCATTCAGATGATTGTCGACGCCCTGTGTCAGGTGATGTTTGAGGGCCAGCAGACGACGGTGCTGCTCGAGACCATGTCGGGCAAGGGCACCGAGGTGGGCCGCAGCTTTGAGGAACTGGCGCTCATCATTGAGGGTGTTGCCGGCAAACGCCCCGAGCTGTCGGCCAAGCTGGGCGTTTGCCTAGACACCTGCCATGTGAGCGATGCCGGCTACGACATCATCCATGATCTGGACGGCGTACTCGACGAGTTCGACCGCGTGGTGGGTATCGATCGCTTGCATGCCGTACACATCAACGATTCGAAGAACTCTTGTGGCGCCCATAAAGATCGTCACGAGTGCATCGGCAAGGGATACCTTGGCAGTGAGGAATTTGGTGGAGGTATGCAGGTTATGCAGAATATTGTATCGAATGGCCACTTGCGTTCGCTGCCGTTTATTTTGGAGACTCCGAACGAACTTGCAGGTTATGCAGCTGAAATTAGACTATTAAGGTCATTGCAGCAGTAATGACTGTCACAAAGTAGAGCATTCCATTCACGTTATGGGTTTGTTTCAATCAGTTTTCTCATTGCAGATTCGTAATTCCGGGTGCATAATAGCCAACAGTTTTTGCAGACCTCTGAATCAAACGAGGTCACCGGAAGGAGACTGATTATGAAGCTGAAGAAGCTTGGCGCATTTGCCGCCACGGGTGCTATGGCACTCGCCCTTGCTCTGACGGGCTGCGGTTCGTCCAACGCCACCTCTGGTTCTGATGCCGGTTCCAGCAGCTCTGACGACGCTAAGGTCGAGAAGGTCGACGGCTCCAAGGAGTACGCGCTCGTCAAGGACGGCACGCTGACCGTCGGCACCTCTGCCGAGTACGCGCCGTTTGAGTACAAGGATGACAACGGCGACTACCAGGGCTTTGACCTTGAGCTCATCAAGGCTATCGGTGACAAGCTGGGTCTGGATGTCGAGTACGTCAACAATGACTTTGACACGCTGGTTCCGGGTGTCGCTTCGGGCGCCAAGTACGACGTCTCCATCGCGGCTATCACCGACACGCCCGAGCGTGAGAAGGAAGTCACTTTCTCCGATTCCTACTACATGGACGATCAGGCTATCGTGACCAAGGTCGATAACACCGACATCACGGCCGACAACTACAGCGAGAAGCTCAACAACGCCGACGCTACCATCATCGTTCAGTCTGGCTCGACCGCCGAGTCTTTTGCCCAGGAGAACTTCCCCAAGGCCAAGATCGTCCCCTACAAGGACGCTACCGAGTGCTTCAGCGCCCTGCAGTCCGATAAGGGCGACGCCGTAGTCACCAACCGCTCCGTTGCCAGCCAGCTGACCGCCGAGCAGTTCAACACCTGCCAGACCATTAAGCAGATCAGCACCGGCGAGGAGTACGCCATCGCCATCAACCAGGGTAACACCAAGCTCAAGGAAGACATCAACCAGGCCATCAAGGACCTGACCGACGACGGTACCATTGACGCCCTCATGGCTAAGTACAACATCAAGTAAAATAGCTACTTGATTGCTCGCGGGCCCTTTCCGTTTTGGCGGAGAGGGCCTTTGCGCTTCTCTTGACGGAGAGTATTTCCGTCTCGTTTTGCCGGCAACTTCTACGATAGGAGCCACCTTGTCTCGACTGAACAAAGGGGCCGCGGAGCAGCGTTTTCCACTGCCCGCCTTGCTCCAAAAGCTAGCCTGCGCCATGGCCGTGGCGCTCGCGCTGGTGTGCGCAGAGGCATATGCGCCCACGACCGCCCAGGCGCTTGAGACCGCAAAGATTACCGCCCGACCCAACACTGGTTCGGGCAGCGCTGTGGTCGGCGGTACCGAGACGCGCATTACCTGGGAGGTCCAGGCCGATGCCGACGAGGAGCTGAGCGGTCTTTCGCTGACGTTTGTCGACGGCACGACGTTTGGTACCGATGACACGCGATTGACGATGCTCTCGGGCGAGGACCTCATGGATCGTACGCCCATGAAGCCCACGTGCAAGGCTGACGGCCAGACGCTCAAGATCGACTTTGGCGAGACGGCGCCTGCCGGCGGCTTTTTCCGTGTCGAGGTTTACGGCGTGACCTTCCCCGTCGAGGGCGGCGATGAGGCCTTTAGCGGCACCTGCACTTTGGCCGATGGCTCGACCAAGAAGATCTCCAAGATTCCGTCGGTGGAGATCAAGGGCGTGACGGCATTCGATAACTTCCTGGCCGATCTTAAGGAGCAGCCGTGGGTCGAGGCCTGGAACTCCAATATGTTCCTGCGCCTGTTCTTAAACCCAGTCATTTTGGTCCAAAGCCTGCCGATCGTCTTTAAGGGCTTCCTTATGTCGCTCTCGATCGTGCTTGTGGCGTTTCCGCTGGCAATTCCCTTTGGCTTTGCCTTGTCGCTCATGCGCATCTCCAAGTCGCGCATCCTGCGCTGCCTCGCCGGCATCTATGTGAATATCATCCGCGGTACGCCGGCGTTCCTGCAGATCTATATCGCGTTCTTCGGTCTGCCGTTGGCCGGCGTCAAGGTTGATGACTACGTGCTTGGCGTTATCGTCATGGCCATGAACTCGTCTGCGTACCTATGCGAGATCTTCCGTGCCGGTATTCAATCGATCCCCAAGGGCCAAAACGAGGCTGCGCGTTCGCTGGGCATGAACGCGTTCCAGACGCTGCTCTATGTCATGATTCCGCAGACGTTCCGTAATGTTTTGCCTACGCTGACCAGCGAGTTTATCTTGCTTTAC
>CABUHP010000085.1 GCA_902491415.1 uncultured Collinsella sp. | reverse complement strand
AAGAGTCTTAACTCCTATTCAGATGCCTACACGACAAAGATCAACGAGGTCAAAGGCAACATCGAGAAGATCCGCGAGGAGCGTGAGAAGGCGCGCGTCCAGGAGTTGACGGTTGACACGCCGACAAGCTTGGATACGGCCGAGCGTCAGGCCGCCATGCTCTTTGGGATCGAGCAGGATAACATCAACCGTATGGCCGAGGGCAGCGAGGAGCGCGTCCAGGCTCAGGCCGAGTTGGACCAGCGCCGCGCCGCCGCCGACCAGCATTTTGCCGATGCCCGCGCCGAGCTTTCCGACCTGGGCGAATGCACCTGGTACATCCAGGACCGCGGCAATATCGCAAGCTACTCGAGCGTGGAGAGCGATAGCTCGTCAATTGAAGCCATCGCCACGGTGTTCCCGTTCATCTTCTTTATCGTCGCCGTGCTCATCAGCCTCACCACCGCCACGCGTATGGTCGAGGAGGAGCGCACGCTCATTGGCCTGTACAAGGCGCTCGGCTACTCGCGCGAGCGCATCCTGTCCAAATACGTGGACTATGCGCTGTGGGCGTGCCTGATCGGCGGCGTGCTCGGCAACATCATCGGATTTGTGGGCCTGCCGCTGTTCCTGTTTACGGTGTTCGACGACATGTACTCGCTGCCCCAGATGTTGCTTTCGTACGACATCGTGTCCTCGATCGTTTCGGTGGCGCTGTTTGCCGTGGGCGTGGTGGGCGCCACGATTATCGCCTGTCGCCACGAGATGGCCGAGACCCCGGCCTCGCTTATGCGTCCCAAGGCCCCGCGCGCTGGCTCGCGCATCTTGCTCGAGCGCATCGGCTTTATCTGGCGCCGCATGGGCTTTTTGAACAAGGTGGCAGCACGTAACCTGTTCCGCTACAAAAAGCGCGCCTTTATGACCATCTTCGGTATCGCGGGTTGCACCGCGCTTGTGATCTGCGGTATGGGTATTCGCGACACGTCGGTCGCGCTTTCGCCCAAGCAGTATGGGCATATCACGCGCTATGACTTGCTGGCGGTTGCCAATCCCGACGATTTTTCGCAGACGTGCGCGGCATTGGATGAGCGCAGCGCGGCCAATGATTCCAACGTGACCGTAACTTCGACGCTGCCGATCATGACTGACAACGTTACCTTTACGTTTGGCGGCAAGAGCGAGACCGTGCAGCTGATCGTGGTGCCCGATGACCGCATGAACGATCTGGACGACTACGTGTGCCTCGAGGACGAGTCCAAAGAGCCGCTGTCTTTGCGTGACGGAGACGTGTATCTGAGTAAGAGTTCACAGCTGGTGCTGGGGATTCAGCCGGGCGATACGGCACACGTCCAGGATTCGTCGCTCAATGTCGCCAAGGTCAAAGTCAGCGACATTTCGCTTAACTATCTGGGCAACACGCTTTACATGACGCAGGGCACCTATGAGCGCGCGTTCGGTCGAAGCGCACGCCTCAACGGCGTCTTTGTGCTGCTTAAGGGCTCGTCGGCCGACCAGATTGCGTTTAGCAAGAATCTTAAGAGCGACGGTTGGCTCACCATCTCGAGCACGGCTGAACATTGGCAGAACTTCGAGGCGAACTTCACTATCATCAATTCCGTCGTGGTGCTCGTGACCTTTATGGCGGCGTGCCTATCGTTTGTGGTGGTGTTTACGCTGTCCAACACGAATATCTCCGAGCGCGAACGCGAGCTGGCGACCATCAAGGTGCTGGGCTTCCGCCGTGGCGAGGTGCACCATTACGTCAACAAGGAGACGTTGATCCTCACGGCGATCGGCGCTGCGTTGGGCGTGCCGCTGGGTGGCTTGCTGGCCGAGAGCTTCACGTACATCCTGCAGATGCCGTCGCTGTACTTTGACGTTGAGGTCGAGCCGCTAAGCTACGTGCTCGCCGTGCTGCTTTCCTTTGGCTTTACGATCATCGTCAACCTCGCCACCAACCGAACTCTCAATAAGATCGACATGGTCGGCGCCCTCAAGAGCGCCGAGTAACCTGCCTGGGATTCAAGCTGTAGCGAGCTGTAATGTACCACAACCGCATTTTTGCATAAACCGCCCCGCCGATTGCATATTTCGGCGGGGCGGTTGCTTTTTGCCCGCGGGTACCCCAGGGGGCGGCGTGCAAATTCCGGAGAATTCAGCATCCCGGAGTCCGCGAGTGTGGGAGCGGGCGCACAAAAGCGCATTGAAAGCCTGACTTTGAGCTCCGGCGCCTCGAGGACCGCTCATTTTTTTTGCAGAATGCGGCCCGCGGCGCCTGTCTCTCGCCCAAAATCCAGTATGCAGGCACCCTCGGCTGCTGAATACTCCCAAAAATGCACGCCGCATCCTACCCCAGGCACTTGCAGCAAGAAGACGAATAGCTTCGGCCTCCCCAGTTACCGCAGGAGGCCCCAGGGCTTACCTCCCAAATCTTTCCGCAGGACGGAAGGACCCCGCCGCGCGAAGCGCACGGCGGGGTCCTGACATGTCCGAGGACGATTTGGGAGGTAAGCCCTGGGGTCTCCGATGGGGGCGGTTCCAGCCGAGGTTATTCGTCGCCGAAGCTGATGCCCAACGCCTTGGCCTCGCGCACCAGATCGCTCTGGGGGTCGACAAACTTGAGCTTGCCGGCGACCTCCTCGAGCGGCATGTGGCACATCTTGCCGTCGCGTAGGGCAATCATGTAGCCAAACTCGCCGCGCAGACAGCCGAGTGCCGCCTCGACGCCGCACTGGGTCGCAAAGATGCGGTCCTGGGCGTCGGGCTGACCGCCGCGCTGCGTGTGACCGGGGATGGCGACGCGGGTCTCGCGACCGGTCTTGGCCTCGATCTCCTTAGCGATGTCGTAGACGATCGACGGGCTCGTACGTCCGGCGAGCTTCTTCTTGTACTCCTTCTTGGGCAGCGCCGCGTCCTCCTTAGAGATGGCGCCCTCGGCGACGGCCACGATGGTAAAGCGGCTGCCGGTCTCCATGCGATGCTCGATGGTCTTGATGACGTTATCCATGTCGTAGGGGATCTCGGGAATCAGGATGACGTCCGCGCCGCCCGCGACGCCGGCGTACAGCGGAATCCAGCCAACCTTGTGGCCCATGATCTCGATGACGAACACGCGCCCATGGCTCGAAGCGGTGGTGTGAATGTCGTCGATGCACTTGGTGGCGACGTCGATGGCGCTCGTAAAGCCAAACGTCAGCTCGGTGCCCCAGGTGTCGTTATCGATGGTCTTGGGCAGGGCGATAACGTTGAGGCCCTCTTCGCGCAGGCGGTTGGCGGTCTTGGTGGAGCCGTTACCGCCTAGCATAAACAGGCAGTCGAGCTGCAGCTTATGATAGGTGTGGACCATCGCCGGCACCTTCTCGACACCATCGGTCTCGGGGGTATCCAGACGCTTGAACGGTGTGCGGCTCGTGCCCAGGATGGTGCCGCCGCGGGTGAGGATACCGCTAAAATCGGCGGGCGTCATGACGCGGAACCTGCTGTAGATAAGGCCCTGGTAGCCGTCCTCAAAACCATAGATCTCGATAGGTTCTTCGCTATTGGTCATAAGCGTTTTGACAATGCCGCGCATGGTGGCGTTGAGCGCCTGGCAGTCGCCGCCACTAGTAAGAAGACCGATCCTAAGCATGGTGAATCCTTCCGGGCAAGTTATAACATGCGCATAAGTTTACCCCCGCACACTGTTGATACGGGGGTAAAACGTGTTAGCTCAAGCGTATGGAAATGTAAACAACGTCAGGCGAGCGTAAGGACGACGGTGCCAGCTCCTTACAGTGCGAAGGCGTCGACGTCGCCCCAGTGGCGGCGCAGCGTGATGGCGGCAGCGGGTTCGGTATTGTCAAAGACGACCGACCATTGCGTATTGCTGGTGATATCTTCCGGATTGGGCTCTTGCGCCGCAGCGCGAAGGGCCTTCCAAGCGACTGCCTCGTCCTGGGCACCGACATGGGCGTCAAGGACATCGGCGATTGCGATGGCGCGCTCTTTACCATGGCCCAGCTCGCCATTCTTTTGGTTGGGCAGCACTTCGTCGCCATAGCAGGCGTAGAAGTTCGTAACCTGGCGTACAGGAGTCGCTTTGAAAGCGCGGTCCGGATCGCGCGGATCCCACTCTACTACGCGCGCGTCACCGGCGGCGTCGTTGATAAAGAAGTGGTAATCGCGTCCTGCCATGGCGTGCATGTCGTAGGCGGAAAGCAGGTCGACAGCTTCTTGCGTGGTGGCGGCACGGTCGAGCACCAGACGGATGGCGAGCGAGGTATTGATGACGGGGCGTTGCGTGTCCTGGTCACAGGGCTTGGAATCCAGGGTGAGTACGGCAATGGACACGCCGCATTCGTTAACACCGTCGAGCTGGGCAAACGGGCCCATGAGTGCGGCGGCGCGTCCGGCGACGGAGTCAAGTGGAGTGTTGGCGCCCAGGTTATTGAGGGCCGCAAAGCCGATGGAGGCATAGCCGTCGCGCGGGTGATTGCGCACCAGCAGCGCCGAGGTGTCGTCCTTAAAGTCGTAATTGCGACCGGTGCGCACGCGGCCTTCGGCATCTACGGCGACAAAAGCGCTGCAGGCAAACTGGGGCGCCTGGACATGTGCCGGCACGCCGGGGAGCACCTGCGCCACCACGGCATCGATGTAGGCCTGGTCGTCGCGCACGCCAGCGGCGATGATGCGGTCAAGGTCGTAGCCGTAGGCGATATCGATCGCGTACAGGTCATAGCCATCCGCGTAGCCGGTCAAGCGTTTGAGCGACGCGACAGACTTGATTTGCTTGCGGTAAACGATGCCGGCGGCAGCGGCAAGGCCGACGGCGACACCCGCGACACCGCAGGCGATGGCAATGTTACGTGGCTTCATGACGGCTCCTCTCGTCCTGTTAACGTAATTGTCGCAAAAGGAGCGTGGGCATGATGGCTCAACTTGGCGAGCGGCGCGGGACTAAACACGGAATGAAGAGTGCGGCGCTGGCGCGGCGGGGTATGCTGGAAGGGACCATCAACCCAGCGAAAGGGGAGAGCATGACGGATCAGGAAACGCCCGAGCGCGCGCATGTGACGGCCGATGATATCGAGGCCGCCAACGACCTTATCGACTTTATCGAGGCATGCCCCAGCATGTTCCATACGGCGGCGACCATTATGGCCGAGCTCGACGAGGCGGGCTTTACCTATCTGCCCGAGAATGCGGCGTGGGACATCGAGCCGGGCGGGCGTTATTACACGCAGCGCAACACCTCGAGCGTTGTTGCCTTTAAGGTGGGCGAGGACCTGGCCGCGACGTGGGGCGAGGACGGCGTTGCCGGCGACTACCATTTTCAGCTGACGGCGTCGCACAGCGATTCGCCGACGTTTAAGGTCAAGGCCGTGCCCGAACTCGACGGCGCAGGCGAGACGCTACGCCTGAACACCGAGGCCTACGGCGGCATGATCGACTACACCTGGTTCGATCGCCCGCTGGCGCTCGCGGGCCGCGTGCTGGTGCGCGAGGGCGACCGTATTGAGAGCCGCTTGCTTGCCACCGAGCGCGAGGTCGCTATCATTCCGAGCCTTGCCATCCATATGAACCGCGGCGTCAACGAGGGCTTTGCGCCCAACCGCGCCGTCGACCTGTGCCCGCTCATCAGCGCTGGTGACCTTAAGCAGGGCGACTTTGATGCCCTGATCGCCGATGAGCTGGACGTTGAGCCCGAGCAGATTCTGGGCCGCGATCTGTTCCTGGTCAACCGCCAGGATGCGCGCATTTGGGGCTGGGCCGACGAGTTTATCTCGACGCCCAAGCTCGACGACCTGGCCTGCGCTTACACCTCGCTGCAGGCATTTTTGGGTGCCGAGAACGCGCACGATGTTTCGGTCTTCTGCTGCTTTGATAACGAGGAGGTGGGCTCCGAGACCAAGCAGGGCGCCATGTCGACGTTCTTGGCCGACGCGCTGCGCCGCATCAACGGATCGCTGGGCTTTGACGACGAGTCGTACCATCGCGCACTTGCCGCCTCGATGCTTGTGAGCTGCGACAACGCGCATGCCGTGCACCCCAACCACGCCGAGAAGTGCGATGCGCGCAACCAGGTTGTGCTCAACGGCGGCATCGTTATCAAGGAAGCCGCCAACCAGCACTACTGCACCGATGCCTTTAGCCGCGCGGTGTTCCAGGCTATTTGCGATGACGCTGACGTGCCCACGCAGGCCTTCGCCAACAAGAGCGATATGGCCGGCGGCTCCACGCTTGGCAATCTGTCCAATATGCAGGCGAGTATGCATGCCGTAGACGTGGGCCTGCCGCAGCTTGCCATGCACTCGAGCTACGAGACCGGCGGCGTGCGCGACGTGATGTACGCCATCCGTGCCCTCACCGCCTTCTACGAGCGCAACCTAACCATCAACGGCGCCGAAAGCGTGGAGCTCTAAAACCTGCTAAAAGGGACAGGTTTATTATGCAGGTTTTATCTGGGCAAATGCCGCAAAGCCAACAGCTGGACAGAATTGTTATGACACCGCAGGTTGAGCAAGCGTCAGCGAGCGATGTCCAGAGCGAACAAGTTGGCATGAAAAAGGCAAGGCATAGACCTTCTGGTCATGCCTTGCCTTTTGAATGACAAATTGTCGCTCTGGGCGGCGCGTAGCGTCGACCGGTCCGCCGTTCGTTAGAACGGCGGAACCCTAATGTTCGATCCAACAGCGCAGGGTCTCGCCGGCTTGCAGGTGACGCAGATTCTCCGCGGCGATGTCGACCACGTTGTTGAGCGTGGCGGCCAAGTGGAACCAGCCGGAGATGTGCGGCGTGATGAGCATGTTGGGCGCATCCCACAACGGGCTTGTCTCGGGCAGCGGCTCGGGGTCGGTGACGTCGACCGCGGCGCCGGCGAGATGTCCTGATTCCAGGGCGGCAACTAGGTCGTCGGCAACCACAAGATCGCCGCGGCCGCCGTTGGCAAAGAAGGCGCCCGGCTTCATCGCGGCGAAGAACTCGGCGTTCGCCAGGCCGCGGGTCTCGGGTGTGCTGGGCATAAAGGATGCGACGACGTCTGCCTCGGCCAGGCGCTCGGGCAGGGCATCCATGCCGTCCATGTCCTCAAACACAATGGGGTAGACGAGCGGATGGCGCTTGATGCCGCGGACGTGTGCGCCCATGCTGCGGCAGAGCGTGGCAAAGTGGCCGCCGATATCGCCCGCGCCCAGCACCAGCACGTTGGCATTTTTGAGCGAGGTAACCGGCCCCAAATCCTCCCAGCGATGCTCGCGCTGCAAGTCGTGATAGCCGGGCAGGCGCTTCATCATGGAAAGGACCATGGCAAACATGTGCTCGCTCACGGCCTGGCCATAGGCGCCCACCGAGCAAGACAGCTTGGCGTCGGCTGGCA
>CABUHP010000084.1 GCA_902491415.1 uncultured Collinsella sp. | reverse complement strand
TCCGTTGGGGCTGTGCGTTGGCGAAGGTCGCGCGCAATCTTGATGGCATGGACCCCAACCGCATCTTTGCATGGGGCGAGGGTCTAGGCGGTGGAGTCGCGCTGGCGGTTTCTGCTCTGGACGAGCGGGGTCTCGCCTGCACGGCGGTTGCCAATCCAATTCCCGGTGGCCTTGAGGCGCTGTCGTCTCGGGTGCGCGGATCGGTGCTCATGGGCACATCGCTCATGGATGCCGCGAGCGACCCCAAGGGCCAGTTTGCCGTATTCAACGGTCTTGAGTGTGACCGGAGGCATATCATCTATGCCAAATACGCTCACGAGCGCATCAATGCGTTCGAAAACGAAGTCGTCGACTTCTTTAACCAAACGTTCTACCCGTGTTCTTTGGCCTAAACGGCCTGGACACTGCCAACAAGAGTGGGCGGCATAGGGCTGCCCGCCAGACAACTAAGGAGATTCTTGTGGCAACTCAGAAATTCACCGGCGTTATCCCTCCCGTCGTTGTTCCCGATACCGAAGACCACCAGCTCGATGTTGCCTCCTTTGAGCGCAGCATCAACCGCATGATCGATGCCGGCGTCGATGGCTTGTTCTTCCTGGGCTCCTCGGGCGAGGTCGTCTTCTCCACCGACGAGCGTCGCCGTCAGATCATCTCCGAGGCCGTCCGTATCGTCGACCACCGCGTTCCCGTTCTGGTCGGCATCATCGACACCGAGACCGAGCGCATGATCGAGCACGGCAAGGTCGCTCAGGAGCTGGGCGCCGATGCGCTTGTCGCCACCTGCCCGTTCTATGCCCTGCAGGGCATGACCGAGGTTGAGGAGCACTTCCGCATCCTGCACGAGGAGCTCGACCTGCCCATCTTTGCCTATGACATTCCCGTCTGCGTTCACACCAAACTCCCCTGGAAGCTCCTTGCCAAGCTCGGCGCCGAGGGCGTTCTGGCCGGCGTCAAGGATTCCTCGGGTGATGACATCTCGTTCCGCTACCTCGTTCAGGAGAACGAGAAGAACGGCCATCCGATGAGCATTCTCACCGGTCACGAGGTTGTTGTCGACGGCGCCTACCTCGGTGGCGCCGACGGTTCCGTCCCGGGTCTCGCCAACGTTGAGCCCGAGGGCTACGTGCGTCAGTGGAAGGCCGCTCAGGCTGGTGACTGGGCTACCGTCAAGGCCGAGCAGGATCGCCTCAATGAGATTTCGCATATCTGGGATGTCACCTCGGGCGTCCAGGGCTATGCCGGTGGCGTCGGCGCCTTCAAGACCGCTATGAACCTCATGGGCATCTTCGACAGCCCGACCATGCCGCGCCCGGTGAAGGCCATGACCGGCGAGAACGCGAGGCTATTAAGAAGGTCCTCCAGGACAACGGTCTCCTGTAAAGCTTCCCCGGGCACCCGATCTTGGGGCTCAAGCGGTCGAGCGTGACCCATTAGGTCAACGCCCGACCGCTTTCACCCCAACCTCGGACACCCGGGAAACCTTTACCAAGCTGCGGCGATAACGCAGCCTTCATTTCCTGTAGTTGTTTTTATCTCCTAAGGAGAGCGACATGGAGAACAAGTACGTCTGCTCTGTCGATATCGGCGGAACTAAGATCGCGACTGCCATCATGGAGTACCCGGCTGACGGTAGTGTGCCCCGTCCCGTCTTTGAGGCCGAGGTTCCCACCGAGGCCCAAGAGGGCGGCGAGGCCGTCTTCCAGCGTATCGAGGCGTCCATCAAGGCCGCTCTCGAGGCGAATCCCGATGTCGAGGTCCTTGGCGTCGGTATCGGCGCCGCCGGCGTCGTCGATCCCAAGACGGGCGCCATCGCGTATGCCAATGAGATCATGCCCGGCTGGTCCGGCGTTCAGTTGGGGCCGCGTCTGCGCGAGGACCTCGGTCTTCCCGTTGCCGTTGTGGGCGACGTGCAGGCTCATGCTCTGGGCGAGGCCCACTGGGGCGTCGGCAAGGGCAAGTTCTCCGTCTTGTGTCTTGGCATCGGCACGGGCATCGGCGGCGCATATGTCGAGAGCGGCCGCGTGATGCAGGGCTTCCATGGTGCTGCCGGTCATATGGGCCACATTGAGTGTTCGGCTGCCGCCGGCATTCCCTGCGCCTGCGGGCGTTCCGGCCATCTGGAGTCGGTTGCTTCGGGCACTTCCATTGGTCGAATGTACGATGAGCGTTTTGGCCGCGTCGACCCCAGCCGTCCTTCGGTCGGTCGCGATGTGAACGATCTGTGCCGTGCGGGCGACGCAAAGGCGACCGAGGTCATCCATGACGCCGGCTTTGCGCTGGGGGCCAGCTTGGGCTCGCTCGCTAACATCCTGGACCCTGAGGTCATCGTGCTTTCGGGCGGCGTGATTCACCAAGGTCCCGATTGGCGTTCGCAGACGTGGAAGGATTCGGTGCACGAGGGCTATGCCAGCCAGGCGCTCGATCCGCTTCAGGACACGCCGATCCTCATCGGTTCTCTGGAGGGCGATGCTCCGCTCATCGGTGCCGCCGAGCATCTTCTTGCTTCGTTGAAGTAAACATAACTACCAAGTGTGCCTTCTGAGGTGCCGCAGATTGACGTGAAAGAGGAGCGAAGCGTACTTCGGTACGCGAGCGACGGTTTGAACGTCAAGGTGCGGCGTCTCAGAAGGCTGTTTTGAGAAAGGTTGAGTCGAACATGACCGTTGATCCTTTGATCCAGTCCCTGAAGGGCAAGCTCGTCGTGAGCGTTCAGGCGTATATGGGCGAGCCGCTTCGTACGCCCGAGACCATGGCGCAAATGTCTCGCGCTTGCGAGCTCGGCGGCGCCGCCGCCATTCGCTGCCAGGGCCTTGCCGACATTGCCGCCATTAAGGGTCGCTGTGAGGTTCCCGTCATCGGCCTGTGGAAGGATGGGCACGAGGGCGTTTACATCACGCCGACGCTGCGTCACGCTCGCGCCTGCGTTGCTGCCGGTGCCGATATCGTGGCGATCGACGCCACCGATCGTCCGCGCCCCGATGGCAAGACGGTCGAGGATACCTTCCGCCCGCTGCACGAGGAGGGTGTGCTCCTGATGGCGGATTGTGCCACCATCGAGGATATTCGCCGTGCTGTTGATATGGGCTTTGACCTGGTATCCACCACGCTTTCTCACGGCGTCGCCGCCATCGACTGCACCATGGCCGATGGCCCCGACCTGCCGCTCCTGCGTCAGGCGACTGAGGAATTCCCCGGCCTTCCTATCATTTGCGAGGGTCGCGTGCATACGCCCGAGGAGGCTCGCGCCGCGATCGATGCTGGCGCCTGGGCCGTTGTCGTCGGCACCGCCATCACGCACCCCACGAGTATTACGAGTTGGTTCAAGGCTGCACTTGAGGCGTAAGACAGGCCTCGTATCCGCTCGGGGCGGTATACTCAATATAGGCAATTGACCGCGCGGGATCCGGGTTGCTGGGTCCCGCGCTTGTTTTCGGGAGGCAGCACATGCAAAAGGGAGATGCCATGGATGCGGCGGAGCGCTCGGAGCGCATCCCCGATATCGTCATCATCACCGGAATGTCCGGATCGGGCCGCACACAGGCCATGCACGTGTTCGAGGACATGGGCTATTTTTGCATCGATAACCTGCCTCCGCGTCTCATCGCCCAGCTTGCCGAGCTCGTCGGCATCAATACGGGCGTGGGCAGGCATCTCGCCGTCACCTGTGACCTGCGCAGCCAGGGCTTGTTCGATGAGCTGCTCGATGCCGTTGCCGCACTCGAGGAGCGCGAGATGAGCTGTGACATCGTGTTTCTCGAGGCCTCTGACGAGGTGCTGATCCGTCGTTATAGCGAAAACCGCCGCCGCCATCCCATTGCCAAGCCGGGGGAGACTACGGCCGATGCGATTCAGCGCGAGCGCCTGCAGCTGCAGGGTGTGCGCGCCCGAGCCGATATGATCATCGACACGAGCCGCCTGCGTACCTCTGCCCTGCGCAACAAATTGCGCATGGCGTTCTCCGAGTTGTCCGACCAGCAGCTCATGGACGTTCACGTGTTCTCGTTTGGCTTTAAGCACGGTATGCCCGTTGAGGCGGACATTATGATCGACGTTCGCTTCCTGCCCAATCCGTTCTACGATCCCGAGATGCGCACCATGACCGGTCTCGATAAGAAGGTCTCCGACTTTGTTCTGGACCATCCCAAGACCCAGGAGTTCTGGAAAGCTTGGACGCAGCTGCTCGATACGGTGATGCCGGGCTATATCGCGGAGGGCAAGCCACAGCTTTCTATTGCCATCGGCTGCACGGGCGGTCAACACCGCAGCGTTGCCATCGCCGAGGCCACGGCACGTTATTTGGAAGGCGCTCAATATCACGTGAGCATTTCCCACCGCGACCTGTCGCGCGCCAACACGAAAGCATAGGCCTGCATGTCGTTTACCGCCGAGGTGCGTGACGAACTCGCGCGCTGCGAACCCGAATGTGAATACTGCGATTTGTCGACGCTTGCCGCCCTGACGCGTGTGAGCGGTACACTTTCGCTGGCCGGCTCCGGGCGGTATCGTTTGACGGTCGCGACCGAGACGGGCGCCGTCGCGCGCACGATGATCACACTGACGCATCGCATCCTTAAGCTCAAAACGGAATTCACCGTTCGTAAATCTGTATTGCATAAGGTTCGAAACTACCTCATCACCTTGCCTGATCAGCCAGACCTGGATAAGGCTCTGGTGCTGCTGGGCATCCTCGACCGCAGGGGAGGACTTGTCGCCGGCGTGCCCCGACATATCGTTGCCCGTCCCTGCTGCAGGCTTGCCTATATCCGCGGCGCGCTCATCGCGGGCGGCTTCGTGGCCGATCCACGCGGCGATTTTCATTTGGAGATCGCGGTGCAGGGCGAGCAATATGCCAAGGGGCTTTGCGATCTGTTGGAGCAGATTGGGGTCCATGCTCGTGTTAATGCGCGGCGGGGGTCATATGCCGTATACATTAAGAGCGCCGAGGAGATCGAGCAGCTCCTAAAGCTGGTCGGCGCCAAGCGCAGCGTTGCCGAGATCGAGGAAGCGCGCGCGGTCAAATTGGTTAAGAACGACGTAAACCGTCGCGTGAACGCCGAGCTCGCCAACCAGACCAGAAGCGCCGGTGCCGCCCAGCATCAGCTTGCGTTGATCGATGAGCTCGAGCAGCGTGGCCTTCGCGATGCGCTTCCGGATGCCTTGGCGGTCTTTTGCGACCTGCGCGAGCGCTACCCCGATCTGTCACTGCGTGATTTGGGGGAGATGGCTGACCCTCCCTTGTCGAAGTCGGCCCTCTACCATCGTGTTTTACGGCTTGAAAAGCTCATTGAAGCAAACAGGTAGTTTGAAGTATCGACTTATATATGGATTTAACTGCTATTTTAGTCTTTAAAACGTTTTAACGTAAATTTGATTTTCAATTTCGAGCATTCTCGTGAAATTCAAGTCAAAAAAAAGGTATATTAGGCGAGTGGTTAGTTTGTGGGCCTCAACGGCAGGCGCTGTAGCTTGCGGGGGCCTTACGAAAGGAGACACAATGGCAGTAAAGGTTGCTATTAACGGCTTCGGTCGCATCGGTCGTCTGGCTTTCCGTCAGATGTTCGGTCATGAGGGCTCCGAGATCGTCGCTATCAACGACCTCACCTCTCCCGATATGCTCGCTTACCTGCTGAAGTACGACTCCACGCAGGGCAACTACGCTCGCGATCACGAGGTCGTTGCTGGCGAGGATTCCATCACCGTTGACGGCAAGGAGATCAAGATCTACAAGGAGGCCGACGCCAACAACCTGCCTTGGGGCGACCTCGACGTTGACGTCGTTCTCGAGTGCACCGGCTTCTACACCAGCAAGGCTAAGGCTCAGGCCCACATCAACGCTGGCGCCAAGAAGGTCGTCATCTCCGCTCCGGCTGGCAGCGATCTGCCCACCATCGTGTACAACGTCAACCATGAGACGCTGACCGCTGAGGACAACATCATCTCCGCTGCTTCCTGCACCACCAACTGCCTCGCCCCGATGGCCAAGGGTCTGAACGACTTCGCTCCCATCGTGTCCGGCATCATGACCACCATTCACGCCTGGACTGGCGACCAGATGCCGCTCGACGGGCCGCAGCGCAAGGGCAACAAGCGTCGTAGCCGCGCCTGCGCCGTTAACATCGTCCCCAACACCACCGGTGCTGCCAAGGCTATCGGCCTGGTTCTCCCCGAGCTCAACGGTAAGCTCATCGGTGCCGCCCAGCGCGTCCCGACGCCGACCGGCTCCATCACCAACCTCTACGCTGTCGTTGACAAGAAGGTCACCGTCGACGAGGTCAACGCCGCTATGAAGGCCTACGCTGCCACCATCTCCGAGACCTTCGGCTACAACGAGGACGACATCGTCTCCACCGACATCATCGGCGAGACCCACGGCTCCATCTTCGACGCCACTCAGACCATGTGCTCTGACCTCGGCAACGGTCAGACCCTCGTTCAGGTCACCTCTTGGTACGACAACGAGAACTCCTACACCTCTCAGATGGTCCGCACCATCAAGTACTTCGAGAAGTTCGTTGCTTAATTTAGCTTTTAGCGAATAGCTCGTTGAGCGTCTAAAGAAGGGCGCGGCCTTATAGGGCTTACACCCTAGGGTCGCGCCCTTTTTATAAGAAATCGTCTGCCGTAATGGGAGGCAGACACGTACGAAAGGTAGAAGCAAACATGGCCTTTACCAAGAAGACCGTTCGCGACATCGATGTCGACGGCAAGCGCGTTCTCGTCCGCGTTGACTTCAACGTGCCTATCAAGGATGGCGTCGTTGGCGACACCACCCGTATCAAGGCTGCCCTGCCCACCATCAACTATCTCGTTGAGCACAACGCTCGCGTCATCCTCATGAGCCACCTCGGCCGTCCCGAGGGCACCGGCTTCCAGCCCGAGCTCTCCCTTGAGCCTGTCGCCAAGAAGCTCGCCGAGCTCTCTGGTCTCGACGTTGCCTTTGTCGCCGACACCTACGGCGAGAAGGCTGCTGAGGCTGTTGCCGCCGTCGAGCCGGGCAAGGTCCTCGTTCTCGAGAACGTCCGCTTCGATAAGCGTGAGAAGAAGAACGATCCCGAGATCGCCAAGAAGCTCGCTTCCTATGGTGACGTCTTCGTTCTCGATGCCTTCGGCACCGCTCACCGCGCCCAGGGTTCCGTCGTGGGCCCCGCCGCTTACCTGCCTGCCGTCGCCGGCTTCCTGCTCGAGAAGGAGGTCGACACGCTGACCGGCATCTTCGCCGAGCCCGAGCGCCCCTTCGTCGCCATCGTCGGCGGTTCCAAGGTTTCCTCCAAGATCGGCGTTCTCGATCACCTCATCGACTCTGCTGACACCCTGATCATCGGTGGCGGTATGGCCTACACCTTCTTCCTGGCTCAGGGCCTGTCCGTCGGTCAGTCCCTCAAGGAAGAGGACTGGGTCGAGCGCGCTGGCGAGATGCTCAAGAAGGCCGAGG
>CABUHP010000083.1 GCA_902491415.1 uncultured Collinsella sp. | reverse complement strand
TTTCACTCCTTTACTTGCGGCCGCTGGCGCTCTCGCCGGCGTGACCCTTGAAGGTACGCGTCGGGGCGAACTCACCCAGCTTGTGACCAACCATCTCTTCCACGATGTAAACCGGCACATGCTTGCGGCCGTCGTGCACCGCGATGGTGTGACCAACCATCTGGGGGAAGATGGTGGACGCGCGGGACCAGGTCTTCACGACGTCCTTCTTGCCAGCCTCGTTCATCGCGGTGATACGCGAGAGAAGGCGAGTCTCCACGAACGGGCCCTTTTTGAGACTTCTGCTCATAAGTGCTTTCTCCTAAAACTCGGTATCCGAAATTACTTCTTACGGCGACGAATGATGTGCTGGTTCGAGACCTTCTTCTTCTTGCGCGTACGAAGGCCCTTCGTCGGCTTACCCCAGGGGGTAACAGAGGGACGACCAGAGGTGTGGTTCTTGCCCTCGCCACCGCCGTGCGGGTGGTCGACAGGGTTCATGACGGTACCGCGGACGGTCGGGCGCACGTTCATGTGACGCTTACGGCCGGCCTTGCCGATGACGATGTTGGAGTGATCGGCGTTGCCGACCTCACCGACGGTGGCGCGGCAGGTAACGAGGATGCGGCGCATCTCGGAGGAAGGCATACGGACGATAGCGTACTTGCCCTCCTTACCCATCAGCTGGCAGGAGTTACCGGCGGAACGGGCGATAGCGGCGCCCTTGCCCGGCTGGAACTCGACGGCGTGGATGAGCGTACCGACGGGGATGTCGGCGAGGGGCAGAGCGTTGCCCGGCTTGATGTCGGCGTCAGAACCGGACATGATGGTCTGACCGACCTCGAGGCCCTTGGGGGCCAGGATGTAGCGCTTCTCACCGTCAGCGTAGTGCAGCAGAGCGATGCGAGCGGAACGGTTCGGATCGTACTCGATCGTGGCAACCTTGGCGGGCACGCCGTCCTTGTTGCGCTTGAAGTCGATCACGCGGTAACGACGCTTCACGCCGCCGCCCTGGTGGCGGGTGGTGATGCGGCCGTTGTTGTTACGACCGGCCTTCTTGGGCAGGGGCTCGAGAAGAGACTTCTCGGGCTTGGTGCAGGTGATCTCGGAGAAGTCGGAGATCGTCTGCCAACGCCTACCAGCGGAGGTCGGCTTAAGGTGCTTTACAGCCATTACAATCCCTTTCAATAGGAATCCGTTAGCCATCGCAGACAGGGATTCGAGGTTCTGCCTCGGGTGCGATGACACCGGACGTATACACGGTTCCGGGCGTGTCCATTTTATACGCCCAAAACCTTGAGCTCCCGCCTCCCCTATTTGGGAGGCATGAGCTCACTCAACAGCAGCGAGTCTTAGGCCTGGTTGCCAAAGACCTCGATGGTGTCGCCCTCGGCCAGCGTGACGATGGCCTTCTTCCAAGAACGGGTCTTGCCGGCGACATAGCGCACGCGCTTGGTCTTGGGCTTGACCGTCAGGGTGTTCACGCGAACGACCTTGACGCCGAAGATCTCCTCGACAGCGTCCTTGATCTGATACTTGTTAGCATCCTTGGCGACCTCGAACGTGTACTTGTTCAGCTCCATGCCGGAGAAGGAACGCTCGGACACGATCGGACGGATGATGATCTCGTGGGCGGTCATTTATGCAAGCACCTCCCCGAAGTGAGCGGCGATGTCGGCGGGCATCAGCACAGCGTTGTTGTTGACGAGATCGTAGGTGTTGGCCTCGTCAGCGGTGATGATGAACGTCTTGGGAATGTTGCGGAACGACAGGTAGGCGTTGACGTCCTCATCGCGAACGATGATGGTCAGACGCTTGCCCTCAAGACCGAGGGCCTTGAGCATGGCGACGGCAGCCTTGGTGGAAGGCTTCTCGAAGCCGTAGTCGTCAACGAGCACGAGCTCGCCATCGGCCAGCTTGGCGGACAGCGCGGAGCGCATAGCCAGCTTGACCTCCTTGTTGTTCATACGCTTAGCGTAGGAACGGGGCTTGGGGGCGAAGACAACGCCACCGTGACGCCACTGGGCAGCACGGATGGAACCCTGGCGGGCACGGCCGGTGCCCTTCTGACGCCAAGGCTTCTTGCCGCCACCGGAAACCTCAGAGCGGCCCTTAGCAGACTGGGTGCCCTGACGCCAAGAGGCCATCTGGCACTTGACGATGTGGTGCATAACGTGGATGTTCGGCTCGATGCCGTACACCTCAGCGGCGAGCTCGGCCTCGGCGACCTTCTTGCCCTCGCTGTTCTTAACTTCAAACTTTGCCATTTAAGTGTTCTCCTTGGTATGACGCTGGGCTAAATGGGCTGGGCCCTTAGGCCATACGGATGGCGACGAGACCATTCTTGGCACCCGGGACAGCGCCCTTGACCAAGATGAGGTTCTGCTCGGCATCGATGCGGACAACGGAAAGGTTCTTGACGGTAACGCGCTCGTTACCCATGTGACCGGCCATCTTGACGCCCTTGAGGACGCGCGCAGGATAGGCGCACTGACCGATAGAACCGGGGTGACGCTGGAAGTGAGAACCATGCGTCATAGGACCGCGGCGCTGACCCCAGCGCTTGATGCGACCCTGGAAGCCCTTACCCTTGGAGGTACCGATGACGTCGACCTTCTCGACATCAGCGAAATCAGCGACGGTGACGACCTCGCCGACCTTGTGCTCCTCGCCGTTCTCGACGCGGACCTCACGAAGGAAACGGACAGGCTCGACGCCAGCCTTGGCGAAGTGACCAGCCATGGGCTTGTTCACGTTCTTGGCCTTGATGTCGCCGAAACCGATCTGGACGGCGTCATAGCCGTCGGTTGCCTGAGTTTTAACCTGCGAGACAGCGCAGGGGCCAGCCTGGATGACCGTGACGGGAACGACGTTGTCGTCCTCGTCCCAAACCTGGGTCATGCCAATCTTGCGGCCGAGAATCATGCTGATCAAGATATGATCCCAACTCTCGCGTGGTCTTGGGACAATGCGTACACCACCGAGCGTACGCCCCTAGAGGACCACTACTTACACGACGTGCTCCCCAGCCTTGTATAGCGTCCGGACTACCTGACAACCCTATTAAGCAGGCATTTTGTCCAGCCAGAATACTCCCCTGGTTTCACACAGCTGTTTAGTATACACGGCTGCGGGCGTATCCATCGAGATTCATATTTCACTCACATTGTTTACGCAGGTAAAGTGCGTGGCACGTTCCCAGTGTGCGGCGGAGGGGGCGGGCCTGAGACATATTAAGGTTGCTGCTCTACAGTCCTGCTCACGACGGAGAGCACATTAAGTGCTCTCCTGTTCGTGCGGAACTCGCGACAACCTTAATATGTCTCAGGCCCGCCCCCTCCGCCAAAGCTCGGGAGACGCCACGTTGATGTCTGCTTAACTCTGCTCGCTCAGGCTAATGACTTTGTTGAGGGTCCACAATTTGTTGCAAGGTGAACTTGCATTGGGGCGTATCGTCCTCTTCTCGCGCATCGTCAAAATCGAAGATCATGATGGCGCAGTTGGGGAGTTTTGTTGGGAGCTCGAAGCCCTCTGGGGCTGCAGCCTTGATGAATTGGCGGCTGGCGCTGCCGTGGCTTACTGCCAGGACGGTTTCAACATCATCGGCGCTCATGAGATTAGCGAGCGTGCTTACCATACGCTCTTGCAGCGCCTGACTTCCCTCCCCTCCGAAGGGGATTAAGTCCTCGCCCGGATCCCAGACGTCGGTAGGCAGTGCGTCGTGCGGGCCCCCTTCAAAGGAGCCATAGCAGCGTTCGATGATGCCTTCGCAGGGCTCGACGGCGGCGTCCGGGCCGAGGAGCTCGCCTGCGACGAGCCGAGCCGTGGCCATGGCTCGGCTTAAAGGAGACGAGACTACCTTGTCGGGGGTGACGTCGCGGGCTTTAAGCCATGCGGCGGCCTTTGCGGCCTGCTGACGGCCCAAGTCCGTTAGCGGTGAATCGCAGCGGCCCTGGACGAGCTTTTTGACATTGAACTCCGTCTGACCGTGACGGAGCAGATACAGTTTCTTCATGGTCTCCCCTTTTGCGCGAATGGCCCTAGCGATACAGCCCTACTCGCGTGCCGCGCCGACGTAGTCTTCATCGACCGTAATCTTGGCTATCGACTTGGGATATTCGGACTCCACCTGCTGCGCCAGCGTGCGCCTAAGGTCATCGGCGCCCATCGTTAAATCCGAAGGACGCACGCAGTCAAAAATCACGTTAGTGTGCGTAGGGCCCGGCACGCAGCGCAGGTCGTGGATCGAAATACGGCCGTCGATCTGTTTGGCCATCGCGTTGATGCGGAGGCGCATATCTGCCACCTTTGGATCGTCGGTCACGATGGGGTCGTAATGAAGCGTGACGATCATGCCGTCATCTTTCCTAAACGCCTGCTCAATGTTGTCGAGCGTGTCATGACTCTCCAGCGGATCGGCTTCGGCCGCCATCTCGGCATGAGCGCTTGCGAACTTCCTGCCCGGGCCGTAGTCGTGAACCATCAAATCGTGAACTCCCAAAACGCCGGGATAGCTCATGATCTTGTCTCGAATGTGCTTGACCAGCTTAGGATCGGGCGACTGACCCAAAAGCGGGCTCACCGTATCTTGAATAAGTTCAAAGCCGCTCCAGCCAATATAGGCGCCAACGGCAAGGCCAACCCATGCGTCAAGATTGATGTGCGTCACCTGCGAAACAATTGCACATGACAGCACGGCGCCTGTGGCAAGAACATCGTTCTTGGAATCCTGGGCAGTCGCATGCAGTGTCTCGGACTCGATACGGTCGCCGAGCTTTTGGTTGAGCGCCGCCATCCACAGCTTAACAACCATCGAAAGCGCCAGGACTGCCACCAGGGCAAGCGAGAACTCGACAGGTTCGGGGTGGATGATACGCTCAAACGAGGACTTCACCAGCTCAACGCCAATCAGCAGCACGAGCGCCGCCACGACCAATCCCGAGAGATACTCGTAGCGACCGTGGCCGTAAGGATGCTCGGGGTCGGCCGGCTTGCTCGCCAGCTTAAAGCCCAGCACGCTCACGATATTCGAACTGGCATCGGACAGGTTGTTCATGGCATCCGCCACAATCGAAACCGATCCCGAAACCACACCGATTGCGCCCTTCGCAGCACAAAGTGCCACATTGGCGACAATACACACCATGCCCGCTAACGTGCCCACACGCGCACGATCGCCCTGTGCGCGCTTAACAATCCACTCGACCATCTGCATCCGCCCCCACGGTACTACTTATATATCTATTGCTCAAACGGATTGTAGTGTAGCCACTTTATCCCCCAGATACAAAAAGGCCGCAGCCCACACGGGCCACGGCCTTGGAATGTAGCAAAGGAATAGTGCTTGTGTCGCACAGGTTTAAGCGCTTACTTCAGCAGCGCTCGCCACTGTTTCGGGCGAATCGGCTCCGTCCCCCGTCGCCTGCCCCTTCGCCGGAACCACGCCAAAGCAGTAGCTCAGCACCGCAGACGCCGCAAATGCTGTGCCGCCGGCAACGCAGCACCACAGCAGGTTCGAGATGCCGCCCGTGGCAAAGCCAATGACCATGAGGACATTCGTCATGCCGATGGTATAGGCCGTAACGTGGCCCATGGCCGCAACAAGGCCTCCGACGGCACCGCCAATGGCCATGCACGTCAGGCACCTGCCATATTTAAAGCCGCAACCGTACAGCGCCGGCTCGCTTACGCCGCCAAGAACACCCGAGATTGAATAGCCCAGCATGAGCGCCTTCTCGTCCTTATCCGCAACGCGAAGCGACGCGCCAAAAGGCATGCCCCAAACGGCAAACGTTGCCATCGTCGCGGCGATCAGGATGCACGAATCCGTTCCCACGCTCATAAACTGCGCGTAGGCGAGCGATAGGACGACGTTGCTGACGCCCGCGATCTTAAGGAACTCCCAGCCCGCGGCAAGCCCCATGAGCGTGAGCAACGACACGATGCCACCGGAATTGCCAAGCATAAACATAAGCTGGCCCAACAGCATGCCCAGATAGCTGCCCGCCGGTGCCGTAACACACAGCGAAACCGGAACCATGACAAGCATGGTCGCAAACGGAACGAACGAAAACGCCACGGCCTTAGGGATAACGCGCCGAAAGAAACACTCCACTCGCCATAGCACGGGCACCGAGATGAGAACCGGAATAACAGTCGTCGTGTAATCGTTGACCGGCGCGGGAAGCAGACCATACACGGAAGTCATCGATGCCCCCGCCGTCGATGCGGCATCGACGAGCTTAAGCAGATCGGGCGCAATCAATACGCCGCCCAGCATCATGCCCAGCTGCTCCGAGCAACCGAGCTGGCGGGCGGCCGCCCAACCAAGATAAATGGGCAAAAAGTAGTAACCGGCGTTATAGAGCCAACTGTAGAACAGGCGATAGATTTCGGAATCGGCAGACCATAGGCCCAGCATGCCTTCGCCCATAATGACGGCGACGGTGCGGAACAACGCCGCGCAGACAATAAACGGCAACGCCGACATCATGCTTTTGGACAGATAGTCCACCACGGCCATGGCGTTTGATGAGACCGTCGTTGTAAACGAGGTGTTAGAAACTTGTAGCATGGAACGCCTTTCCCAATATGACATGCGGACTGTCCCTTTGTCACATCGTGCGATACTGACCGATTGCGCGGTACTTTTCGTAGCGGAGGTTTGTGAGGGTCGCGTCGTCGAGCCGCCCAAGCGTATCGAAGGCATCAAATGCCGAGGACATGACGGCACCGGCGATCTCCTCATGCGACAGGCCCTTATCGTCAACAATGCCGTCGATGATGCCGAGCGCCAGCAGATCGGGGGCCGCGAGCTTAAGCGCCTCGGCGGCCTCATTCGCGCGCTCGGTATCCTTCCACAGGATCGACGCACAGGCCTCGGGGCTCACGACCGAATAGGCCGAGCTCGAGAGCATCAGGATGCGGTCGGCCACGGATAGCGCCAGCGCGCCACCAGAGCCGCCCTCGCCTGTCACCACCGAGACAATCGGCGTCTTAAGGCCGCTCATCTCCATGAGATTCTGGGCAATCGCCTCGCCCTGGCCGCGCTCCTCGGCACCGATGCCGCAAAACGCGCCCGAAGTATCGACCAGGCACAGAACCGGTCGACCAAACTTTTCGGCCTGGTGCATAAGGCGACGCGCTTTGCGGTAGCCCTCGGGATGTGCCATACCAAAGTTGCGACGCATGCGCTCTTTGGTCGTGGTGCCGCGCTCGATGGCGATGACCGTTACGGGGCGTCCGTCCTTCCAGCCGATGCCGCCCACCACGGCAGCATCGTCGCCAAAGTAACGGTCGCCGTGCAGCTCCACAAATCCATCCAAGCCCAGTGAGATCATCTCGCCTGCCGTGGCGCGATCTGCCGAGCGGGTCTGCTTGACAATCTCGAGTGCGGTTTTTGGCGCCGCTGAGCGCTTAAACAGGTGTCCCAGCTTTTTGCCGCGGCGACCCGTATGCACGATCTCATGCGGTGCCCCCAGGCCGGGCGCATGCCCTTCGTGCAGTGCCAGCAGCTCGCCTACCG
>CABUHP010000082.1 GCA_902491415.1 uncultured Collinsella sp. | reverse complement strand
GGTCGTAGTTATTACGTGGCGGTCGAGGTCGACCGTATAGGCCGCGCCTTGTTTGGCTAAAGTACAATCATCTGTGTTTAACTCGCCCGCAGCTGCACGGCGTGGGCGATGGCCAAAAAGGAAAACCACATGGGATTCATGTCAAAGCTGCTGTCCTTTGGATCCGATAAGGACCTTAAGCGCTACTACAAGATCGTTGACCAGATCAACGGTCTTGAGCCCCAGTTTGAGAAGATGACCGAGGAGGAACTCCGCGGCCAGACCGATAAGTTCCGCGAGCGTTACGCCAACGGCGAGTCGCTCGACGACATGCTTCCCGAGGCCTTTGCCACCGTGCGTGAGGCTTCCAAGCGCACCATGGGTATGCGCCACTTTGACGTGCAGCTCATTGGCGCTATGGCGCTGCACGAGGGCCACATCGCCGAGATGAAGACCGGCGAAGGTAAGACCCTCGTCTCCACGTTGGCCGGCTATCTCAACGCTATTGCCGGCAAGGGCGTGCACGTCGTTACTGTCAACGATTACCTTGCCAAGCGCGACTCCGAGTGGATGGGCCGCATCTATAAGTACCTGGGCATGACCGTCGGTCTGCTCCAGAACAACATGCCGCTCGAGCTCAAGCGCCCGGCCTACCAGGCCGACGTCACCTACGGCACCAACTCCGAGTTCGGCTTTGATTACCTGCGCGACAACATGGTTACCCGTCCCGAGCAGCGCGTGCAGCGCGGTCACAACTACGCCATCGTCGACGAGGTTGACTCCATCCTGATCGATGAGGCCCGCACCCCGCTGATCATCTCGGGCGCTGGCACCAAGTCCGCCAGCACCTACAAGGACTTCGCGCGTGCCGTGCGCGGCCTGGAGCGCGGCGAGGACGTCTCGCACGACATGCTCACCGCCACCGAGGACGTCGAGCCCACGGGCGACTACGTCATGGACGAGGCCAAGCACACCATCGCCGCCACCGAGCGCGGCCTTAAGAAAATCGAGCGCCGCCTGGGTATCGATGACATCTATGCCGATCTCTCCGGCCAGCTGGTCAACCACCTGCAGCAGGCGCTGAAGGCCCAGTACATGTTCCACCGCGACAAGCAGTACGTGGTCACCAACGGCGAGGTCAAGATCGTCGACGAGTTCACCGGCCGCATTATGGAAGGCCGCCGTTACTCCGAGGGCCTGCACCAGGCCATCGAGGCCAAAGAGGGCGTGCTCGTACGCGAGGAGAACCAGACACTCGCCACCATCACCCTGCAGAACTACTTCCGTCTGTATGACAAGCTCTCCGGCATGACCGGCACGGCACTTACCGAGGATGCCGAGTTCCGCGAGATCTACAAGCTGCCCGTCGAAGTCATCCCTTCCAACAAGCCCGTGCAGCGCGTGGATCACGAGGACCTGGTGTACCGCACCATTCAGGCCAAGTACAACGCCGTCGCCGACGATGTCGAGCGACGTCACGCCAAGGGCCAGCCGGTCCTGGTGGGCACCGTCTCCATCGAGAGTTCCGAGAAGCTGTCCGCCGCCCTTACCAAGCGCGGCATCGCACACGAGGTCCTCAACGCCAAGCACCATGAACGCGAGGCCCACATCGTTGCCCAGGCCGGACGCTACGGCGCCGTGACCATCGCTACTAACATGGCCGGTCGTGGTACCGACATCCTGCTGGGCGGCAACCCCGACGAGCTGGTGCGCGAGCGCCTGGAGTACGAGGGTCTGACCATGGAGGATGTGACGCCCGAGCAGCTCGAGCAGTTTAACGCCGAGGCCAAGGAGACTTGCAAGGCCGAGCGCGAGCGCGTGCTTGCCGCCGGCGGCCTGACCGTCATCGGCACCGAGCGCCACGAGTCCCGCCGTATCGACAACCAGCTGCGCGGCCGTTCCGGCCGTCAGGGCGATCCGGGCGAGACCCAGTTCTACCTGTCGCTCGAGGACGACCTCATGCGCCTGTTCGGCGGCGACAAGATGGACCGCGTCTCCAAGATGATGGTCACGGCCGACATGGGCGACGACATGCCCATCCAGCACAAGATCATCTCCAAGGCCGTCGAGAGCGCCCAGCACAAGGTCGAGAGCATCAACTTCTCCATGCGTAAGAGCGTCCTTGAGTACGACGACGTCATGAACAAGCAGCGCCAGGTCATCTACGCCGAGCGCAATAAGATTCTGGACGGCAAGGACCTGACCGACCACATCACCGAGGTCATGCACGACACCGTGTACCGCTGCGTGCAGGAGTTCTGCACCAAGGACAGTCACGATGGCGAGCGTGACCTGGAGGGCCTGCGCAAGTGGGTTGTGGAGCTCACCGGCCACATCGATACGCCGAAGTTCCCCGACGAGGATTATGAGGCCCTGGCTGCCGATGTCCTGGCTTACGTAGAGAAGTGCTACAACATGAAGGCCGAGCGCTTGGGCGAGGACCTGATGCGCGAACTCAACACCCAGGTCATGCTGCGCGTCATCGATACCCGCTGGATGAACTACCTGCAGGAGATGGACTACCTCAAGACCGGAATCGGCCTGCGCGGCTTTGGCCAGCGCGACCCGCTGGTCGAGTACAAGACCGAGGCCTACGGCGCGTTCCAGATGCTCGTCGACACCATGTACGAGGATTACCTGCGTACGGTTCTGCGCATCGAGATCAAGGCTGCCCCGCGTGCCGTGGAGCACAAGGAAGAGCCCGCGCTCGAGGGCGCGCGCTTCTCCGGTCCTGCCGAGGTCGATGGTGACAACGGCGACTCGGTGCTGCGCAAGCAGGCGCAGGTGCAGGCCCGCACGGCTGTCCAGGGTGGTCCGGCTGCCGTCAACAACGGTGGCAAGGTGACCACCTATCGCAAGTCCGAGAGCGACGATCCGTACGTCAACGTGGGCCGCAACGACCCGTGCCCCTGCGGTAGCGGCAAGAAGTTTAAGTACTGCCACGGCAGGAATCGTTAATGGCTGAGGCTTTAGAGGTGACGCCCGCCGAGCTGGACGCGTTCGCGGACCGGCTCGGCGAGGTCGAGTCGTATCTCCATTTGGACGAAAAGCGCACGCGCGTGACCGAGCTCGAGGCTAAAAGCGTGGCCCCCGGCTTTTGGGATGACGCCGACGCTGCCCGTGCCACCATGGAGGAGATCGCGCGCACCAAGGAAGATATCGCTGCCGTGGACACCGCGCGCGGCGAGCTTTCCGATGCCCGCGCCGCGCTGGAGCTTGCCGAGGAGATGGGGGATGACCCCGATGCCGCCGCATTGCGCGAGGAGGCTGCCGCTACGGCAGAACGCCTGGCCCGTGCCATCGATGAGCTTGAGCTTTCGAGCTGGTTTACCGGTGAGTTCGATCACGGCGATGCCATTGTGACCATCAAGCCCGGACAGGGTGGTCTGGAGGCCCAGGACTGGACCTTCATGCTCTTTAAGATGTACATGAAGTACTGCCAGCGTCGCGGCTGGAAGGTCACCATCAACGACTGTCCCGCGGCCGAGGTTATCGGCATCGACCGCGCGACCTTTACCGTCGAGGGCAAGGACGCATTTGGCATGCTGCGCGCCGAGGCCGGCGTCCACCGCTTGGTTCGCATTAGCCCCACCGACGACAAGAAGCGCCGCCAGACCACGTTTGCCGGCGTCGAGGTCATCCCCGTGCTACCCGATGATATCGACATCGAAATCAGTCCCGATGACATCCGCGTGGACGTGTACCACGCGAGTGGCCCGGGCGGACAGGGCGTCAACACCACCGACTCCGCCGTGCGCGTGACGCATTTCCCCAGCGGCATTGTGGTCACCTGCCAAAACGAGCGCAGCCAGATTCAAAACAAGGCCGCGTGCATGCAGATCCTCAAGGCTCGCCTGTACGAGATTGAGCTCGAGAAGCGCGCCGAGGCGCTCGATGAGATCCGCGGGCCCAAGACCACGATTGGTTTTGGCAACCAGATTCGCAGCTACGTGCTCTACCCGTATCAGATGGTTAAGGACCTACGCACGGGCGTTGAGACCAGCAACGTCGAGGCAGTTCTTGACGATGGCGACCTGGACCCGTTTGTTATTGGCTACCATCGCTGGGCTACCGGCAACGCCGATGCAGAAGGCTCGGAGGTCTAAAACATCGGGCGGCTTCAAGCCGATGCCAAGCCCAACGGTTGGACGGGTTTGTATCCAGAATAATCCCTGCGCAGGGGTGGTTTTTGTCCGGCGAATCGGTAGAATCGAATACAAGAAGAAGTTCAAAGCGCATCCGATGGGGTGCGCTTTTTTGAGGGAGGCAGCATGGCATATCGTCTGGACATCAAGCGCATTCTTTCGATGAACTTCTTTCACGACCTGCCCCAGATCATGTTGGGGTGTGCCTTGGCCGCCATCGCGACCGACTTGTTTTTGATTCCCAACGGTCTTGCCGCCGGTGGCGTTACGGGCCTTGCCACCATTATCCAGGCGGTCGGCGCGGCGCGCGGCCTATCGCTTCCCGTTGGTATTCAGACGATCGTGATGAACGCCTTGCTGTTGTTGGTCGTTATGCGCGAGGGCGGCATGTTCTACGTAGTGCAGACCGCGACGGGCTTTGTGCTGCTGGGCTTCTTTACCGATCTGTTCGCCCCGTTTGTAGCACCTCTGGCGGATGCGGACCTGATGCTCCCTGCCATGTGGGGCGGCATTATTACGGGCATCGGTTACGGCATGGTGTTGCGCGCCGGCGCCAACACCGGCGGCTCGGACACGATTGGCCAAATCATCTCGCGTAACACCTCGCTGCCGGTGGGCTCGACCGTCATGGCGATCGATGTTGCCGTATGCGCGCTATCGGCTCCGGTCTTTTCAATCGAAAACGCACTGTATGCAGGCCTTTCGATGGTCATTAGCGGCTACGTGATCGATGCCGTGGTCGATGGTGGCAACAAACGCCGTATGGTACTCATCATCTCGGACAAGTTCCCTGATATCGCTGCCGATATCATGTATGGCCTGGGTCGTGGTTGTACCAAGTTTAAGGCGACTGGCATGTATTCGGGTGCCGAGAAGCCAGTGGTTATGGTCATCGTGAGCCGTCGAGAGCTCAATACCCTCAAGACGATCGTGCGCGAGCGCGATCCTCATGCCATCGTGACGGTTGCCGACGTTACGGAAGCCTTCGGCGAGGGATTCAAGGACATTAGCGCGTAGGGTCGACCGCGTTCCATCCAAAAGACGTTCACATTGATAAACCGTTTCATCAGCGGTTCTGCCTGCTAAATTGTTCAAATAATGATAAAAACTCTGGTAAAGCCATCAGTTTCCAGCATAATGAATGACGTACGTGCATTGCGGCTGTGTTGGGACTACCTTTCCGTGCCGTGCGCATTTTGTCTAATGAGGATGAAAGGAAGGCACAATGAGCGACGAAGAGCTCAAAAAGGTTGCCAACGAGGTAAGGAAGGGCATCGTCACCGGAGTGCACGCTGCCAAGTCCGGCCATCCGGGCGGTTCGCTCGGCGCTGCCGACATCATGACCTATCTGTACTTTGAGGAAATGAACGTCGACCCGGCCGATCCCCGCAAGGCCGACCGCGATCGCTTTGTGCTCTCCAAGGGCCACTGTGCTCCGGGTCTGTACGCCGTGCTCGCCGAACGCGGGTTCTTCCCCAAGGAGGACCTCGAGACGCTGCGTCATATCGGCAGCCACCTGCAGGGCCATCCCAACATGAACGACACCCCGGGCGTCGATATGTCCACCGGCTCGCTGGGCCAGGGCATCTCCGCCGCCGTGGGCATGGCGGTTGCCGCCAAGCACTGGGGTGATACTTACCGCACGTACGCCCTGCTGGGCGATGGCGAGAGCGAGGAGGGCCAGGTCTGGGAGGCCGCCATGTTTGCCGGCAACCAGCAGCTCGATAACCTCTGCGTGATCGTCGACCACAACGGCCTGCAGATCGACGGCCCCGTCGAGGAGGTCAACGACCCCATGCCGCTCGCCGACAAGTTCCGCGCCTTTAAGTTCCACGTGGTGGAGCTCGCCGACGGCAACGACTTCGACCAGATCCGCGCCGCCTTTGCCGAGGCTCGCGCTACCAAGGGCCAGCCGACCGCCATTATCGCCGAGACCATGAAGGGCAAGGGCGTTTCCTTTATGGAGAACCAGGTGGGTTGGCACGGTAAGGCCCCCAACGATGAACAGTTTGAGCAGGCCATGGCAGAGCTCACGGCCGCCGGAGAGGAGCTCTAGGATGGCAGACGTCAAGAAAATCGCCACGCGCGTAAGCTACGGCGAGGCCCTCGTCGAGCTCGCCAACGAGCACGATGACTTTGTGGTCCTCGACGCCGACCTGGCTGCCGCCACGCAGACCGGCAAGTTCAAGGCAGCCTGCCCCGACCGCTTCTTCGATGTGGGCATTGCCGAGAGCAACCTGATGGGCGTCGCCGCCGGTATCGCGACCACCGGCCGCGTTGCCTTCGCGAGCACCTTTGCCATGTTCGCTGCCGGTCGCGCCTTTGAGCAGGTCCGCAACTCCATCGGCTACCCGCACCTCAACGTTAAGATCGGTGCCACGCATGCCGGTATCTCGGTGGGCGAGGATGGCGCCACGCACCAGTGCTGCGAGGATATTGCCCTCATGCGCGTCATCCCCGGCATGACTGTGATCGTTCCTGCCGACGACGTCGAGGCCCGCGCCGTAACGCGCGCCGCCTACGAGTGCGACGGTCCGGTGTACATGCGCTTTGCCCGTCTGGCCTCGCCGGTTATCAACGATCCCGAGACCTACAAGTTCGAGTTGGGTAAGGGCATTGTCATGCGCGAGGGCGCCGATGTGACCATCATCGCCTGCGGCCTGATGGTCGGCGAGGCTCTCGAGGCCGCCGAGCAGCTCGCTGCCGAGGGCATCGACGCCGAGGTCATCAACATGCACACCATCAAGCCCATCGACGCCGACCTGATCGTCAAGAGCGCCACCAAGACCGGCCACGTCGTGACCGTCGAGGAGCACTCTGTGATCGGTGGCCTGGGCAGCGCCGTTGCCGACGTCCTGTGCGAGCAGTGCCCGACGCCCCTCAAGAAGATCGGCGTCAACGACACCTTCGGTGAGTCTGGCCCGGGTGCCGAGCTCTTGCACAAGTATGGCCTGGACGCCGCTAACATCGTGGCGACCACCAAGGAGTTCTTGGCATAAGGCAAGACGAGGCAAAGTATCGTCTCAACAACCACATCCAAGCCAGAACAGGGGCATCCCCAAAGAGGGCGCCCCTGTTTTTGTTGAATTTAAATTAGAGTCCTGCCAAGCAAAGTTCCCATGGGGAAACGGGCCCATCCCAACAAAGTGCAATTCAGACCCTTCCAACTTTGTATGCGCAGCATCTCAAGTTGGTGCGTCGGCCCCATAGTAGCCGCAGGCCGGGCGCAGGGTTACCTCCCAAATCTTTCCGCAGCGCAGGCCGGCGTTTGTCCGCAGCTCCGCAGGAGCAGGACAAATGCCGGCCATGCGCGAGGACGATTTGGGAGGTAACCCTGCGCCCGGCCGGTGGGATGGTTGATTTCCGATCTCAGCCGAACACA
>CABUHP010000081.1 GCA_902491415.1 uncultured Collinsella sp. | reverse complement strand
GTCCTGTACCGTGATGGGCATGCCCCAAAGCGCAATGATGGACGAGGGGCTGAGCGGCTCTTGTGCCGTCGCCTGATGTTGCTCGCGCTGGGCAAGTCGACCGATAATCCAGGCGCTGTTGCGCTTCACAAACGCTTCGATACGCTCGCGGCTGGCGCCGAGCGGTGCACTGGCGTGGACCTCACCGCTCGATGTGACGCGTAGGTTGAAGTTCTTGACGCGCTTTTTGGTAACGACGATGGGGATGGGCGTCCCATCCGGTCGGGATACGGAAATCGTAAACTGCTGCGTCAAAAGCGGTCCTTCAGATTGGGGACGGGCCGGCATGTCGACCGTTCGGCATGTCGGCCCGCTCAAGGGATGTGAAATTAATAACGCTCAAAGAAGGCAAGCGCGTTGTCGCTGCAGAGCTTCTGCATCACAGTCTTGCCAAAATGCTTGGAAAGCATGTTCTGGAACTCGGGCATCTTGCTGGCATCGGAGAGGAAAGCGGGCACCGTGGCACCGTCCCAGTCGCCGCCGAGCGCGATGGCGTCCTCGCCGCCCAGGTCGAGCCAGTGCTCGATATGTGCCGCCAGCTGGTCGAAGGTGACGCCTGCGGCGGTCTTGTCGGTTGCGTCGTTGGAAAGGAACTCGCTGCAGTAGTTGAGGCCGACGATGCCACCCATGTCGCGAATGGTGCGGAACTGGTCGTCGGTGAGGTTGCGCTTAACGCCGCAAACTGCACGGGAGTTGGAGTGGCTGGCGACGAAGGGGCGCGTGGCGTGGGCGACAACCTCGTCAAAGCACTCGTCGTTGAGGTGGGAGACATCGAGTACCATGCCGGCGTGCTCCATCTGCGTAAGTGCCTCGATGCCGGCGGCGGTGAGGCCGGCGTGGGTATCGTGTCCGCTCGCGAGCGGTCCCTGCGCATTCCAGCTGAGCGATGACATGAGTACGCCCAAGCTCTTGAGCACCTCGATCAGCGCGGGGTCCTCGGCAAAGAACGTGGCGTTTTCGATGGTGTGGATGCAGGCGACCTTGCCGTCTTTGAGCGCGGGGCGAATGTCTGCCACGCTGCGTACGTTGACCATGCGGTCGTGGTTGAGCATTGCCTGGCCGCTCATATGCGCCATGATCTGCGCCTGGAAGCGCGCGGCGTGGGCGGTGGGAATCTCATCGGGGACAAACGTGGCGAAGCACTGTGCCCATGGCGTGTTGCCGATCTTTGCGAGCGAGATGGCGCAGGCGTTGCCCTCGATGAGGTCGAAATCTTGCGGATGCGTTTCGTCGCCGGGGAAATAACCGTCGGTGCCGGCGGTAAAGCGCAGGTCAAGATCGAGTGTGGCCCAGCCGATACGGTCGGCGGTGTCGCAGTGTAGGTCAAATACGGGATATGCCATGGTTCCTCCGGTTGCAGCGTTTCTTTGCAAACTGTCAATGAATTGTATGACTAGGGTATAGTTAGCGCCATATGTTCACGGCGGCCCGCGTTGTGCGCCGCCCTTATCACGGAGGTTACCATGTCCAACCAGGGCAAGAAGGTCAAGACTCATTATCGCGGCACGCTCGACGACGGCACGCAGTTCGATAGCTCCTACGATCGCGGCGAGCCGCTGGAGTTCACCTGTGGTGCCGGTCAGATGATCAAGGGCTTCGACGCCGCCGTTGTCGATATGCAGGTGGGCGAGAAGAAGACCGTGCACATTCCTGCTGCCGATGCCTACGGCGAGCGCAATCCCGAGATGGTTATTACCTTCCCGGCCGAGCAGGTTCCCAACATCGAGCAGATCGAGAAGGGCATGAAGCTTTTCCTGTCCACGCCGAGCGGCATGCCCGTCCCCGCCGTGGTCATCGACGTAACGCCCGAGGCCGTGACGCTCGATGCCAACCACGAGCTGGCCGGCAAGGACCTCAACTTTGATATCGAGCTCGTTGAGGTCGAGGGTTAGAGTATGCCTGAGCGCTTGGTTTCGACGACATGCTTGGGAAATCTCAACGATCCGTCCTATGAACTCCTGCTTCGCCGGAAGCTGGGCGGCGTCTTTGAAGTTGACGAGCTGCTGCTCGATTGGGACCAGGCTGATGTATGCGCGTTTGTGGGCGTGACGGAGCTGGGGCGCACGGTCGATGTTCGGCTGGATACTGCCGACGGCGGTCGTTTTGTCGACGGCGACGTGCTCGCCGCCGACCACACGGGTGCGGTGCCCGTGGCGGTTGTCGTGCGCCTGCGCAGCGCCGAGGTTTATTTGGTCGAAGTCGACCGCATGGATCCGATTGCGCTCGCGCATGCGTGCTGGGAGATCGGCAACATGCATGCGCCGCTCTTCCGGGGCGACTCGGACGAGCATACCGTGCGCATGTATACGCCGGTGCAGCCTGTTTTGGGCCGCATGCTCCGGGGTATCGAGGGCGTTCGCCTCTCGGTGGTTACCCGTGAACTCGATACGGACCGGCGCTTTGCGTCGAGTGCGGCGGAGGTCGTCGTTAGCATGGCTCCGGACTTTACCATCGTAAAAAAGACGCGCGGCTAAGCGCGCGTATGCGCAAGACGGGCTTTGAGGGGCGACCAATCAAGGTCCGTCTTGCTGTTGATAGGAGGCTTTGGGGAAGCGTATGGGTCTTGAGGGAATCAAGCTGATTGCATGCGATTTGGACGGCACGTTGCTGCATCCGGGGGAGCGCGAGCCGCGTTCCGAGGCCTTTGAGCTTATCGATGAGCTAAATCGTCGCGGTATCGTGTTTATGCCGGCGAGTGGCCGTCAATATGCGAGCTTGCGCTACCTGTTTGCCCCGGTGGCCGATGAGCTCGCCTATGTATGCGAAAACGGAGCCCTGGTGATGAGCGAGGAGCGTGCCGTTGTCAAGCGTTCCATGGAGCGTAGCCTTGCTATGGATATCGCGAATGCCGTGGTTGCGTATCCCCATGCCGACGTGACCCTTTCGTGTGAGGGGCACCTCTACACCATGAGCGGCAATGATGCGTTCGTCGACCATTTGCGCTATGAGGTCCACTGCGATGTGGCGGTGGTCGACCGTCCCGAGGACATCGACGAGGACGTCATTAAGATTGCCTTCCAGACGCCCGAGATGGATCAGCCGGCGGCGTTGGAGTATTTTGCGCGTCGCTTTAGCGACCGGGTCGATGTGATGACGTCGGGAACCGAATGGACCGACTTTATCGGCTTTGATTCGGGCAAGGGGTCCGCGCTTGCCGATTATGGTCGCGCGCTGGGTATTTCGCCCGATGAGATGATGGCGTTTGGCGACAATGAGAACGATCGCGACATGCTTAACGTCGTGGGCCATCCCTATCTGATGGAGAGCTGCAATCCCTCTATGCGTGGCATCAACGACCGCGTCCGCTACGTGCGCACGGTCGAAGAAGAGCTGCGTCGTCTACTTGCTGAGTAGACATTTGGGACATGTCTAGAAATCTACTTTTTGCTGCAGAGTGCGGAAAGGTGGATTTTAAGGCATGTCCCAAACATCTATCGGCAGTCGGGGCAGAGACCCTCGAAGATGGTGTAGTGCGACGTGACGTGCCAGCCGATTTGCTCGGACGCCTTGGCGTCGAGCTGGGCATCGAAGGGGAGCGGTACGTCGATGACGCGGCTGCACGAGGTGCAGATGATATGCGCATGCGGCTCGATCGTGCGATCGAAGCGGCTGCCGCCCGGCGTCTTGATGGAGAGGATTTCGCCTGCGTCGGCCAAGAGATTGAGGTTGCGGTAGACCGTACCGCGGCTGATTTTGTCATCCTGCGCGCGCACGACGTTGTAGATTTCGTCGGCGGTGGGATGGTTATAGCTTTGGTGCACGGCGTCAAGAACCAGCTTCCGCTGCTTGGTGTTTCTTCTTTGCACCGCCATGCGCCTCGCCTCTTTTCTATCAACGGTCGTAGGTAAATGATACCGTATTTAGCACACAATACTAATAACGAGGTGTGAAACCGTCTTCATTGGCAAGTGGGGCTCGGGCCTGGGCATCTACGAGGCGAAAACGTGTTCCCATGCGCTCGTAGGAGGCATGAAACGCCTCGAGATGAGATAGGACGTTTGCCGGAGCTCCCTGTATCTCCATCTCGACTGAGCCGTCTTCCATATTACGCACCCAGCCGGTGAGGGAGCGTGCCTGCGCGAGGTTGGCGTTGGTAAAGCGAAAGCCAACGCCTTGGACTTGCCCCGCCCAGCGCAGGAAATAGCGCAGGGGAGTGTCTAGAGTGGCCTTGTCGCTTGCGAGCACAGTAAGTCTGCGGCGCAGCTCGAGCTCGACGTTTGACGGTTTTTGAGGCTCTCGACTGCCGCTGGTGACGCTGGAGAAGAACGTATCGAAGAAGCCCATCGCTATGCCTGCTTGCCTGCGTCGGCCGGGAAGGTTATGCCGGCCTGCTGGCGCACGGCATCCATGATGCGCAGTGAGACGAGCGTGACATCGCGGTAGTGGCCAAGCTCGTGGCGTCCCGCCGGGGTCTCCCAAATCTCTTCCTTAACGTTATCGATGCCATCGATGGCGGTGATAAAGTCTGTGAGTTCGTATTCCATAGTGTTGCTCGATTTGGGCAGGTCGAGCACGCGGCCGTTCTCGCCCTGTTCGCGCGGTGCCTCGGTCGCTGAGCCGCGTACGACATCGCCGCGATAGTCGATGCGGACGTTGCGGGGCGTGGACAGATGGTCGATCTGGATAGTGCCACGCTCGCCTTCGATCTGCGAGGGCAGCAGGTCATTCGTAATTTTGGAGTGCGCGAGCTCGACGGAGATGCGGCCTCCGCCATAGCTGGCGAGGATGGAACCGCAGCCGTCGATGGGGCCGTGCGTGAGCTGTCGCGTGGTGGGATCGAGCAGGGTAGTCATGCTCGTAAGACCGGAGGGCATGCCGAAAATCTCGACCATGGGCTCGACGGTGTAGACGCCAATATCCATGAGGGAACCCGATGCCATATTGCAGTCGAAGATATTGGTGGCGCGTCCCGCGAGAATCTCGTTGTAGCGCGAGGAATACTTGCCAAAGCGCAATGAGGCGCGGCGGATGGGGGCGATTTCACCCAAGGCGTCCTCGATGGCGTGGAAGGCGGGATCGTGGAGGGGACGCATGGCCTCGAGGGCCACGACACCTGCTGCCTCGGCAGCGCGGAAGACCTCCAGCGCCTGCGCTTCGGTGGCGCAGAAGGGTTTCTCGACGATGACGTGCTTGCCACCGGCGATGCAGGCAAGGGCCTGCTCGTAGTGAAGTGCGTTAGGGCTGCCGATATAGACGGCGTCGACGTCGACGGCTGCCGCAAGCTCGTCGAGTGACGTAAAGTTTCGCTCGCCACCGCGCTCGGCGGTAAAGGCAGTACCGCGATTGGCGTCGCGTGAAAGCGTGCCCACAAACGCGGCTTGGTCGTTGGCGTTGACGACTTGGATAAAGTCGTCGGTGATCATGGATGTGCCGATGGTCGCGATGTGCAGCATACGTCCCCCTTGCGTTGTTTGGTCTACAGGATGAGTGTAGCGCGTGGGGATATAAAGCTGCGCGAAAACGCTATTACAGGTCGCTCTCGTTAAAGCCGGTGTCGATATCGAGGTTGCTGCCGTCGGCCGCCGTGGTTGCGAGCTCATCGCAGCGCTCGTTGAGCTCGTGGCCGGCGTGACCCTTAACCCAGATGAACTCAACCTTGTGCTTACTTTTGGCGGTGAGTAGGCGCTCCCACAGGTCGCGGTTCTTGACGGGTTGCTTGTTGGCGGTTTTCCATCCGCGCTTTTTCCAGCCGTCGATCCAGTGCTTGTTAAAGGCGTTGACGACATACTGCGAATCGGAATGGACTTCGACCTCGCAAGGGCGGTTGAGCGCCTCGAGCGCCACGATGACCGCCATGAGTTCCATGCGGTTGTTGGTGGTCTTGGCATAGCCGCGCGAAAGCTCGGAGGTGAAGGTCTTGCCGGCGGGGTTGGTGTATTTGAGCACGGCGCCGTAGCCGCCGCGTCCCGGATTTGATCGGGCCGAGCCGTCGGTATAGATGATGACCTTCACGGGCTTCCTTTCGTTGAGTGCATTTCGTGTGAGTGACCATTGTAGCGCCATGCCCGCCGGGGGCCAGCAATCTACGATTTCTACCCCGTCTTCGGACTGTTAGTTGGCATGGATGATGCGGTTGAGCTCGTCGAGGTATTGCTGCAAGAGGAGAGAGGGCTTGCGCTCGTCGTGCATGATGTAGCCAACGTGCATCGTTGGGGCGTCTGCTAGCGGGATCGATGCCATGCCCCATTGCATTTCATTGGAGAGGACACCGGTCGACAGGGTGTAACCGTTCGACGTGATAAGTAAGTTAGTAAGTGTTCCGCGGTCCGAGATTCGTATGTTGCGGTCGCAAGGGATATAGCTAAAAGGTTCCTCGGCGTAATAGAAGGAGTTTGAGGTTCCCTGCTCAAAGCTGTAGCGCGTATAGGGCGTGAGGTCGGCAAGGGACAGTTGAGGGCGGCGTGCGAGCGGATGGCGTTCGCTGACGAAGACGTGGACCGTCGCGTCGAATAGGGGATGGAAGCTTGCGCGGGCATCGGCGAAGGCCTTCTGCAGAACGCGGGCGTTAAAGTCATCCAGATACAGAATGCCGATATCGCTGCGAAACGCACGGACGTCATCGATGATCTGCGATGTGGTGGTCTCGCGCATGATGAACTCGAACTTGCTGTCGCGGCAGCGCTCGACGACGTTGACAAAGGCCTCGACCGAAAAAGCGTAGTGCTGGGCCGAGACGGCAAGGCGCGCCTGGGGTGTGCCGCCGTCCTCGTAGCGTGCCTCGAGCATGTCGGCCTGCTCTACGACCTGGCGCGCATAGCCCAAAAGCTCGGTGCCGTCGTTGGTGAGCGTGACGCCGCGGCTGGAGCGCGTAAAGATCTCTAGATGGAGCTCTTGTTCTAGGCTTTTGACGGCGTTTGAGATGTTGGACTGAGCGGTATAGAGGCGCTGAGCTGCGGCGTTGATTGAGCCGGACTCTGCCACGGCGATAAGAAAACGAAGCTGCTGGAGTGTCATCGGTGCCCGTCCTTTCGATAGCTATCTAAAAAATCGATAACAGATTAGCGCTTTTAAGTGATTGACCGAGCGAAACAATGCTCGTACTATTCAAAACACACAAAGGCGGTAGGTAATTAAGCCGACCACGGAACCGGGATGTCAAAAGGAGGACCGCATATGAACTGCTTACCAAGACGAATGCCGGGCTCCTGTTTGCGCCCGTCGGCGTGATCAGGAGACAGCGACTTACTTCTCTCTAATTAATTTACTTTTGTTCGATCAAGGAGATCATCATGAGCCAGTTCATCAACAACCCCGAGCACACCTTTGGTTTCGATACCCTGCAGCTTCACGTTGGCCAGGAGAGCGCCGATCCCGCATCCGACTCCCGTGCCGTGCCTATCTACCAGACCACGAGCTATGTGTTCCGCAACTCCCAGCACGCCGCCGACCGCTTTGGTCTTGCCGACGCCGGAAACATCTACGGCCGTCTGACCAACTCCACCCAGGGCGTCTTCGAGGATCGTATCGCCGC
>CABUHP010000080.1 GCA_902491415.1 uncultured Collinsella sp. | reverse complement strand
GCTGGGGATACCCATCATCTTGCGCGGAGGCAGGTTGGTGATGGCGAGCAGGGTCTTGCCGACCAGGTCCTCGGGCTCATAGTATTCATGGATGCCGGAGAGAATGGTACGGTCAGTGCCGGTACCGTCATCGAGCGTAAAGTTCAGCAGCTTCTTGGACTTCTTGACGGCCTCGCATGCCTTGACCTTCACGGCGCGGAAGTCGCTCTTAGAGAAGGTATCGAAGTCGACGAACTCCTCAAACAGCGGCTCGACGGCAATCTTGGAATAATCGACCGTGGGCTTGAGGGGCTTGACGAAGGGGCTCGCGGTGTTGCCGGCCTCGGCAGCCTTGGCAGCAGCGGCACCGGACTGGAAACCCTTCTCGGGCTTCATGTGCGGGAACAGCAGCACGTCGCGGATGGAAGCCTGGTTGGTGAGCAGCATGACCACGCGGTCGATACCGATGCCAATGCCGCCCGCGGGAGGCATACCGTACTCGAGGGCGCGCACGTAATCCTCGTCGTACTCCATGGCCTCGTCGTCGCCGCCGGCCTTCTCGGCCATCTGGGCAGCGAAGCGCTCGGCCTGGTCGACCGGGTCGTTGAGCTCGGAGAACGCGTTCGCGTACTCGTGGCCGGCGATGACCAGCTCAAAGCGATGGGTCAGGCGCGGGTCATCCTCAAAGCGCTTGGCAAGCGGGCTAACCTCGATGGGGTAATCGCACACGAAGGTGGGGTTGACGATGGTGTCCTCGCCCAGCTCGTCATAGATCTCGGCGATGATCTTGCCGGCGGTCCACTCGGGCTTGATCTCCAGGCCCTTCTCGCGTGCGGCGGCAGCAAGCTCCTCAACCGGCGTGTCGATGGTGACCTGCTTACCAATCACGTCAGAGACGATATCGGTCATGGAGCGGCTTGCCCACTCACCGGACAGGTCGATAGTCTGGCCCTGATACTCGATGACCTCGGGGTTGCCGATAGCCTTGTTAGCGGCCTTAATGACACCCTGGGCGAGCGCCTTCATGCCCTCGAGATCGGAGAAGGCGCGGTAGGCCTCCATCGTGGTGAACTCGGGATTGTGGGTAAGGTCCATGCCCTCGTTGCGGAAGATACGACCGATTTCGAACACGCGCTCAAAGCCGCCGACGATGCAGCGCTTGAGGTGCAGCTCGGTGGCAATACGCAGGTAGCACTCCTGATCGAGCGCGTTGAAGTGCGTGATGAACGGCTTGGCAGTAGCTCCGCCCTGGATGGTCTGCAGGATGGGGGTCTCAACCTCCATGTAGCCATCGGACTCCATAAAGCGGCGGAACGTGGAGAGAATCTGCGAGCGCTTGCGGAAGGTCTCGCGAACGTCGTCGTTGGCGATCAGGTCGACATAGCGCTGACGATAGCGAGTCTCCTTGTCGGAGAGACCGTGGAACTTCTCGGGCAGCGGGCGAACGGCCTTGGACAGCAGCGTCGCGCTCTTGGGGGCAACGGAAAGCTGGCCACGCTTGGTGCGCACGACTACACCGGTCACGCCCAGGATATCGCCCAGGTCGAGTGCCTTGAGCGTGTTCCAGGCGGCCTCGTCCATATCGTTGATACGGCAGAACAGCTGGATCTCGCCGGTCGCGTCGCGCACGACGATGAACATGATCTTGCCCTGACCGCGCTTGGCGACCACACGGCCGCCGATCTTCACGACGTCCTCGGTGTCCTCGCCATCGGCGAGCTCGGCATACTTAGTCTCGATGTCGACGACGTAGTCCTCAATCTCGGAGTGCTCGGGATACGGGTTCTGGCCCGCCTCGAACAGGGAGGCACGCTTGGCCAGGCGAGTGGCGCGCTCGTCGTTGAGCGTCGATGCCTGATCGGCGGCGTTCTGGTTTTCTGCCATAGTTAGCTCCTCAAACTAAAACGCTCCCCAGGATTCGGTCCCAGGGAGCGAAAACATACCTTTACGCGGGACCGTGGTCTAGCGTGCGATCTTGGCGATGGTGTAGACGCGAGTCTTGCCGGAAGGCGTAACGACCTCGACGGAGTCGCCCTCGCCATGACCAATGATGGCGTGGCCGACCGGAGACTCGTTGGAGATCTTGTGCTCGAGCGAGTTGGTCTCGGTGGTACCGACAAGCGTGACCTCTATGACCTCACCGTTGGGATCAATCAACGAAACGGTGGAACCGATGGAGACGGTCAGATCACCCGTGGTGGCAGCAACCTGGGCGTTGGCGAGAATAGCCTGAATCTCGGCGATGCGAGCAGCATTCTGGGCCTGCTTGTCCTTGGCGGCATCGTACTCGGAGTTCTCCGAAAGGTCGCCGAACGCGCGGGCTTCCTTGATGTCCTCGACGATCTCCTTGGCGTAATCGCCCTCACGCCAAGCGAGCTCCTCGACGAGCTTCTGGCGGCCCTCAGCGGTCAGTACGATCTGGCTTGCGTCCATACGGATATCTCCCCAACTATGATGTAACGATCAACTGTCAACAAAAACGAAAAAGACCGGCTAGCCTGCGGGCAAGCCGGTCAGGTGCTCACCCCAAAGGGATGGGACTACTCTGCGTCCGCGTCGCTGTCCTCTGCCTTCTTTTGCTTGGCAGCAGCGAGCTTGGCCTCGAGCTCTGCGATCTCCTTGTCCTCCTTGGACTCCTCGACCACAACGTCCTCGGCCTGCTTGGTTTCGCCCTTATCGTCGCCCTCCATACCCTCGCGGATATTCTTGACGGTAGAGCCGAGGGACTTGCCGAGCTTCGGCAGGTTCTTGGGCCCAAAGATAATCAGGACAACGACGAGAATAATGATGAGCTCAGGAGCCCTCAGTCCAAACATGTAGACCTCCACAATACAGCGAGACAAGCTCGAATGAGTATACCGCGGGTATCGCGGTATCACAACAATAGCTAAAAAAAGGGACCGCAAGAAGCGGTCCCTCCTCATGCTCTGGTCGGGTTGACTGGATTTGAACCAGCGACCCCTGCGTCCCGAACGCAGTGCTCTACCAAACTGAGCCACAACCCGTTAGCTCGACTATAGTAACAAAGATTTCCGTCGTGTGCCAGAGAAATTTTTACTTCTTTGGCGCTTCAATGCGAACCGTGTCGGAAACGAGCTCCGTTGCATAAGCCCACCAGCCGTTTTGTTGAGCGGCTGTCGCAAGATTGACTGCCGTGGCGGCAGTATCGCAAATGGCAAACGAGCAGGCACCCGAACCGCACACATTTGCGGCAATGGTACCGTCCTGTGAACGAAGCCAGTCAAGCACCGTTTGAATCCGCGGCTCCATCTGCGCGGAAATGACACCCAGGTTGTTGTGGACGAGCGCGTAGGCCGCCTCTGCGTCTCCCGAGCGAAGGGCAGATGCGATCGCTCCGGGCTTGTCCGCAGGCGCTGGGGTCTCGTCAAAACGTCGATAGGCTTCAATTGTTGAAACGCTTGCCTCGCGCGGCTTGACCAGCACGACGGGTGTCGCGGGTAGTGCGGGGTACTCGGTTGCCAGCACGTCTCCCCCACCCACGTAAAATGCAGGGCTGGCATGCAAAAAGAAGGGAACGTCAGCGCCAATGCCGCGTGCGATGTTGTCCAGCGCGGAATCGGCACGGTCGATACCCCACAGCTCTGCCAAGGCGACAATGACCGCCGCGGCATCCGTCGAAGGACCGCCCAGGCCGGCACACAACGGGATGCGCTTCTCGATCGTGATGCAGACGCTGGCTTCACGACCATAATGCTCGGCCATAGCGAGCGCAGCACGATACGCCGTATTCTTTTGCATGGGAAAGTCGGATATCGGAATCGTCTGGACGGTCAGCGCCTGTGCCGGCGTAACCGTCACGGTATCGACAAGACCGACGGCTGCCATCAGGGAATCGACCTTATGGTAGCCGCGGTCGTCACGCTCGGTATGAACCCCTAGATAGAGGTTGATCTTTGCCGGCGCGGAAAGGGTCAGGGACCAATCGGTCACCGCTAGTGCTCCTCGAGCTGATTGCCGAGCGGGGTAAAAATGTGCTCGCCGCTCTCGGGATCGAACAACTCGACCTGGCCGGTGAGAACATCAATATACTGGTAGGACTGACGCGACTTGCGGCCACGGCGCTCGTCGACCTCGACGATAAAGACTGCCGGATGGACGCTCTTGATGGTGCCCATGCGCTCGACGACGCGGGTGCGGCCCATGTTGGCCTTCACCTTAACGCGATCGCCCACCATATCGGTCAGCTTCTCGTGGATGTCGTCGACGTGATTGACTTCCATCTCTTCCATGAACAGGGCCTCCAGAAGGTGCAATTCAAAAAGGGGATAATACCCCTAAGATAGACAAAACTCTAATACTATAGCACCCTGTTGTGGCCATACGCAAGTAGCTAAAAAAGCCCGGTCCCAAATTGACTACTTACAGACTATCGGTATCCAAGACGATGGTGAATGGGCCGTCGTTGACGAGATCGACTTTCATATCGGCGCCAAAGATGCCGTGCGCCACGTGTTCGACATCTTGGCGAACGAGCGTCAGGAAGTACTCGTAGAGCTCGTTGGCGACATCGGGGGCGCCGGCATCCGTAAACGATGGACGGCGGCCGTGACGGCAATCGGCGAACAGCGTGAACTGCGACACCACGAGAACCTCGCCGTCGACATCGGCAAGTGCCAGGTTGGTCTTGCCGTTCTCGTCCTCGTTAATGCGCAAGCCCCGGAGCTTTCCCCACAGCTTATCGGCCTCGGCGCGCGTGTCGCCGTGGCCCACGCCCAGCAGCACCAGATAGCCGCGCCCAATTTTGCCCACGCACTCGCCGTCTACCGTCACGCCGGCGTTGAGCACGCGCTGCACCACCGCACGCACGGCCTACTCCTCGCCCGTCAGTTTGGCGGACAGATGCTCGAGCGCGTGGAAACGATGGCTGATGGCGTTCTTCTCGTCCGCCGTCAGCTCGGCCATGGTCTTGCCCGGCGTGTCGACCGGCAGGAACAGCGGGTCGTAGCCAAAGCCGTGATCGCCGCGGCCCTCGTGTGCGATAACGCCCTCGCAGGCACCCTCACCATAGGTGACCAAACCGTCCGTGTCGATGAGCGCGACGACGCTCATAAAGCGCGCAGTGCGGTCCTCGTCGGCCACGCCCTCCAGATTCACGAGCAGTTTGGCATTGTTGGCGGCATCGTCGCCGTGAACGCCCGCGTAGCGCGCGCTATACACACCGGGCTCACCATCCAGCGCGTCGACGACCAGGCCCGAATCGTCGGCAATGGCCATAAGGCCCGTCTCCTCCACCGCAGCCTGGGCCTTGATGATGGCGTTCTCCAAAAACGTCGTGCCGTTTTCCTCGGGGTCCTCAAAATCGCCCAGCTGGCCGAGCGCCACAAAGCGAACCTCGGGCATAACCTTGCCCAAAATGGCCTCGATCTCGGTGAGCTTATGGGCGTTGCCCGTTGCCACGACGATGGTCGCTGCCGGGTCGAGGGTGTCGATGTCGATCTTCTCAAGTGCCATGAGTGGCCTCCTTGTCCGTATAGCAAAGTCACGTAAAAGGGACCGGTCTGTCGGCGTCTCCCCTTTCATGTGGCATCAACCTTATCTATCGGCGTTTCCGCAGATAAAACCTGCCAAAATAAACCTGTCCCTTTTTTGCAGGTTAGGCGAGGACTTGGCGCTGGAGCTCGATGAGCTCGGCAATGCCCTTGTCGCCCAAATCGAGCAGGGAATTGAGGCGCTTGCGGTCGAAGGGTGCCTGCTCGCCAGTACCCTGGAGCTCGATCATCTCACCGGTATCGGTGGCGACAAGGTTCATGTCGACCTCGGCGTGACTGTCCTCGGAATAATCCAGGTCGAGCAGGGTGTTGCCGTCGACAACGCCCATGGAAATCGCGGCGACCTGGCCCGTGAGCGGGATGCGCTCGAGCTTACCCGCCTCGACCCACATGGCAAGGGCGTCGTGCAGTGCCACCCAGGCGCCGGTAATGCTCGCCGTTCGTGTGCCGCCGTCTGCCTGAATCACGTCGCAGTCGACGGTAACGGTGTACTCGCCGAGTGCCTTCATGTTGACGACGGTACGCAGGCTGCGACCGATGAGGCGCTCGATCTCCATGGAGCGGCCCTTACGGCTGGCATGCTCGCGCTTGCAGCGCTTGCCGGTCGATGCCGGCAGCATGGCGTACTCCGCCGTTACCCAACCGGCCTTGGCGCCCTTGCGCCAGCCCGGCACGCCCTCCTCGATGGTGGCGGCGCACAGCACGTGAGTATCGCCAAACTCGGCCAGGCACGAACCGTGGGCGTGTTTCATGACGCCGCGAGTAAGCTTGATGGGGCGCAGCTCATCGGCGGCGCGGCCGTTGGCGCGATTGACCTGCATATACTCCATGGAAAAATCCTTTCGGCAAAAGGTGAACGTGAGCCTTTGGTCGGTGACCTTGTATCTATTTCAGTTCGTCGATATCGATATGCTCAATGCTCTTGAGCGGCTGGCCAAAGATAAAACTGCCCGCCACCGCAAACTCGGCAATGTTATCGGACGTCGTTGCAAAACGATGCTGCGGCTCGGCTGCGTCGCCCGCCAGCTGCTCGCGGCGCGTGAGAATATCGGTCAACTCACGCGTGGTCTCCTCGGCGGAGCTCACCACGCGCACTCCGGGACCCAGCGCATGGCGAATAGGTCCCACGAGCAGCGGAAAATGCGTGCAGCCGAGTACCACGGTATCGATGCCGTGGTCGCGCAGCGGTTCAACCGTGGCGCCGACCAGCGCGCGTACGGCAGGCGTATCAAAGATGTCCTCGTTCTCGAGCCACTGCTCTTGCAGATGTGCGCCCGAGGCGAGCTCGTGCTCAACGACCTCGACAAAGCTCGAGGCAGGGCAGCCGTATACGTCGACGCCGGCATCCAGGTCCTGAATGGCACGTGTGTAAGCGCCTGAGCGAATGGTGAGGTTGGTGGCGAGCACGCCCACCCGGCGCGTGCGGGTGCTGTTGATTGCCGCGCGGGCGCCCGGTGCGATCACACCGATGACGGGGACGTCGAGCACCTGCTGGGCCAAACGCAAGGCCGCAGCGGTCGCCGTATTGCAGGCGATGACCATGATCTTGACGTCGTGCTTCGACAGCCAACGGCCCGCCTGCAGTGCAAACGAGCGCACCTCGTCCTCGGTGCGGGTGCCGTAGGGGCAGCGCTTGGTGTCGCCAAAGTAGTAGACGGACTCGTGCGGCAACGCCGTCGCAATCGCGCGTGCAACCGTCAGACCGCCCAGACCAGAATCGAACACGCCAATCGGGCGCGTGTCGCCTGCCGGATTCTCGATATCGGACATTACCTCACCAGATTCTCTCTCGAAAAGATATGGCTCAGAACGATAGGGGCGCGCTACGAACGGGCCGCGACGAGCAACTCTGCCGTTGCCGCCCAGCCATCGACAATCTTGCCGCGCGTGACGTAGGCGTTATCGCAAGCATCCAGGAACTCGGGCGCGCCGGCGCTGGTCAAACCGTTCTCGACCAGGCAGAACGTGCCCACGTGGTCAGCCATGTAGAAGTCGGACTCGGAATCGCCGAGCGCCAGCGTCTCCTCGCGCTCGATACCCAGGTGCTCACAGAAACGTGCGATGGCAACGCCCTTGTTGAGGCCGGCGGGATTGATGTTAAACGCGCGGCCATCCTCGACGCGTTCGAGCTCGAGCG
>CABUHP010000079.1 GCA_902491415.1 uncultured Collinsella sp. | reverse complement strand
ATCGAGATCGTGGCCGAGGAGATCAAGAAGACTCGCCGCGAGCTCAACCAGATCTTGTCCGATGCCTCGGGCCAGCCCATCGAGAAGGTCCAGGCCGATACCGAGCGCGACAACTACCTGACCGCCGCCGAGGCCCTCGACTACGGCCTGATCGACCGTATCGTTACCTCGCGCGATCTCGCCGCGAAGGACGCCTAGGATGGCAGGTAACATGCAGGACAACTTTGACGAGAACGGCAACCCCATCCGCTGCTCCTTTTGCGGAAAAGAGCAGGGCCAGGTCCGTCGCCTCGTTAAGGGCCCGACCAACATCTTTATCTGTGACGAGTGCGTCGCCGCCTGTTCCGAGATTCTGGAGGAGTCGCTGGCTTCGGACTTTATGGACGCTGCCCGCAACGGCAAGCTGCCGGGCTTCCTCAACGACCACGGCCAAGCTGCATCCCAGCCCGCTGTTGACCCCGAGACCGAGGGCTTTGAGCTCGAGGACGACCGCCAGGTCATTACGCACGTGCCGACGCCGCACGAGATCTATGACGAGCTTTCGGCTTATGTCATGGGCCAGGAGGACGCCAAGCGCGCCATGTCGGTTGCCGTGTACAACCACTATCGCCGCGTGATCGAGGGCGGCGCCGCGGTGTCCGCCTTTGACGAGGCATCGGGCATGGGCGGCCAGTTTGATGACGATATGGACGAGGTGGAGCTCGCCAAGTCCAACATCCTGCTGCTCGGTCCCACCGGTACCGGCAAGACGCTGCTGGCCCAGACGCTCGCGCGCATCCTCGAGGTGCCGTTTGCCATCGCCGATGCCACCGCGCTCACCGAGGCTGGTTACGTTGGCGAGGACGTGGAGAACATCCTGCTCAAGCTCATCAATGCTGCCGATGGCGACATTGAGCGCGCTCAGGTGGGCATTATCTACGTGGATGAGATTGACAAGATCGCCCGCAAGGCCGAGAACCTCTCCATTACCCGCGATGTTTCGGGCGAGGGTGTTCAGCAGGCGCTGCTTAAGATTCTTGAGGGCACGGTGGCCAGCGTTCCGCCCACCGGCGGCCGCAAGCATCCCCAACAGGAGCTGCTTCAGATCGACACGACTAACATCCTGTTCATCTGCGGCGGTGCTTTTGTGGGTTTGGATAAGATTATCGCCGACCGCGTTGGCAACAAGGGCGTAGGCTTTAACTCCGAGATCGCCGGCCCCACCTCGGTCGACGAGAACGACCTGCTGCGCCAGGTGCTCCCGCAGGACCTCAACGCCTTTGGCATGATCCCCGAGTTCGTGGGCCGTACGCCTGTCGTCACCCAGACGCAGGCGCTCGACGAGGACGACTTGGTGTCGATCCTGACCGAGCCCAAGAACGCCGTGGTGCGTCAATACCGCAAGATGTTCCAGCTCGAGGACGTTGAGCTTGAGTTTGAGGATGCCGCACTGCACGAGATCGCCCGCATGGCGCTCGCCCGCAAGACCGGCGCCCGCGGCCTGCGCTCCATCTGCGAGGACGTGCTGCAGCAGACGATGTTCGACCTGCCCAGCGAGGAGGGCGTTTCCAAGGTCATCGTGACCGAAGCCTCCGTAAAGGGCGAAGAGCAGCCCCAACGCATCTACGGTTAAATAGCTTGAATTCAGGCCTCGCGGCAACCACCGCGGGGCCTGCCTTTTAGGGACAGGTTTATCTTAGTCGGTTTTTATATGGGCAAATGTCGTTTCCCCTGATAAAACCTACCAAAATAAACCTGTCCCTTTTCGGTAGGTATGCCTGTGCTATTCTGTGAGATTGTCAAGTTAGTACCTTCAGACTGAAGTAATCGATACCTAAGGCGTGTCCGCCTGCTTGGTTTTCGTAGATTCCGCACGAGCCGAAGAGCACTTAATGTGCTCTTCGTGCGAGCCAGGACCTGACCGAGCGAAAACCAAGCAGGCGGACACGCCGGCGGGACAGGGAGAGATATATGGAAGAAATGCCCAAGAATTACGATCCGTCGACCAACGAGCCGGCGATCCTGCAGAAGTGGCTCGACGGCGGCTACTACAAGCGCCGCGAGGGCGTGGGCGACTGCACCGTCACCATTCCGCCTCCCAACGTGACCGGCAAGCTCCACATGGGCCACGCCACCGATGACTCCATCCAGGACGCCATCATCCGTATGGCCCGCATGCGCGGCAAGTCCACGCGCTGGGTGCTCGGCACCGACCACGCCGGTATCGCTACGCAGACCAAGGTCGACAAGAAGCTCAAGAGCGAGGGCATCAGCCGCCTGGAGATCGGTCGAGACAAGTTTGTCGATGCTTGCTGGGATTGGACCCACGAGTACGGCGGCATCATCGTCGAGCAGATCAAGCGCATGGGTTGCTCCGTCGATTTTGATAACGAGCGCTTTACCATGGACGAGGACTACGCGCAGGCCGTGCGCAAGGTCTTCTGCGACTGGTACCACGACGGCCTGATCTACCGCGGCAAGCGCATCGTCAACTGGTGCCCCAACTGCACTACCGCCATCTCGGACGACGAGGCCGAGTATAAGGACGAGAAGGGCCACCTGTGGCACCTGCGCTACCCGCTGACCGAGCCGGTTAACGGTCAGGACTACATCGTCGTCGCCACCACGCGCCCCGAGACCATGCTCGGCGACACGGGCGTCGCCGTCTCCCCGAAGGACCCCGAGAAGGCCGCCTTCGTGGGCAAGACCGTCAAGCTCCCCATTGTCGACCGCGAGATCCCCATCTTTGAGGATTGGCATGTCGACGCCAACTTTGGCTCCGGTTTCGTTAAGGTCACCCCGGACCACGACCCCAACGATTACGCTATGGGTCAGGCCCACGACCTGCCGCAAATTAATATCTTCGATGAGCACGCGGTGGTCGTCGAGGGCTATGGCGAGTTCACTGGCATGAACCGCGATGAGTGCCGCGAGGCCGTCATCAAGTGGTTCGAGGAGCACGACCTGCTCGATCACGTCGAGGACCTCGATCACTCCGTCATGCACTGCTACCGTTGCGACGCCGCACTGGAGCCGTGGCTGTCCGAGCAGTGGTTCGTCGCCGTCGATAAGCTCAAGGGGCCGGCGCTCGACGCCGTCAACTCCGGCAAGGTCACCTTCCACCCCGCGCGCTGGACGCAGACTTACACCACCTGGATGGAGAACCTTAAGGATTGGTGCATCAGCCGCCAGCTCTGGTGGGGCCACCGCATCCCCGTGTTCTACTGCGAGGACTGCGGCTGGGAGGACGCCCTGACCGAGGACACCGACGTGTGCCCCAAGTGCGGCGGCCATCACGTGCATCAGGACGAGAACGTGCTGGACACCTGGTTCAGCTCGCAGCTGTGGACCTTCGCCACGCAGGGCTGGCCGCAAAAGCCGGAGCTGCTCGAGGGCCATCACCCCACGACGGTGCTCGTCACCGCGCGCGACATTATCGCGCTGTGGGTCGCCCGCATGGTCATGAGCTCGCTGTACTTCCTGGACGAGGTGCCCTTTAAGGACGTCGTCATCTACCCGACGATCCTTGCCAAGGACGGCAGCCGCATGTCCAAGTCCAAGGGCAACGGCGTTGACCCCATGGACCTCATCGGTATGTACGGCGCCGACGCCATGCGCTACAACCTGCTCACGCTCTGCACCAACAACCAGGACGTCAAGTTCGACGCGAACATCGATAAGAAGACCAAGAAGCTCATCGACAGCCCGCGCACCGAGCAGGCCAAGTCGTTTGTGACCAAGATCTGGAATGCCAGCCGCTTCCTGCTTATGAACATGGAGGGCTACACGCCCGGCGAGCCCGTTGTGGAGACGCCGGCCGACGCCTGGATGTTCAGCCGCCTGGCCAAGGCCGTCAAGATGGTCACCGAGGGTATTGAGAACTACACCTTTGGCGACATGGCCCGCGGCGTGCAGCAGTTCTTCTGGAACGAGGTCTGCGACTGGTACGTCGAGGTCACCAAGGCTCGCCTGAAGGGCGAGGGCCGTCTGCAGGCTCAGCGCAACCTGATCTTTGTGCTCGACACCTCCATTCGCCTGATGCATCCGCTCATGCCGTTTGTCACCGAGGAGATCTGGGACAACATGCCGGCGAGCGTGCTCGATCTGGACGCCGAGGGCAACCTGGACCGCGCCGAGGCGCTTATGATCGCCAAGTGGCCCGAGCCCGCCGACTACGCCAAGTATGTCGATGAGCCCGCCGAGCGCGCGTTTGAGCTGTGCCGTTCCGTCGTGTCTGCCGCCCGCGCCACGCGTTCGCGTTACCGCTTGAGCCCCAAGGCCGAGCTCGACGTGGTCGTGCACGCCGGTGCCGAGGACATCGAGAAGCTCGAGAGCTTGCGCTCGACCATCGAGCCGCTGGCCAACACCTCCTCGCTGGTCATGGGTGCCGACGTCGAGAAGCCGGCTGCGAGCATCGCCGTGGTCGACAGCGGCGTCGAGGTCTTTGTGGTGCTCGAGGGCAAGGTTGACCTTTCGGCCGAGAAGGCGCGCCTGGAGAAGGAGATCGCCGCGGCCCAGAAGGAGCTCGCCGGCTGCGAGAAGACGCTGGCCAACGAGGGCTTTGTGGCTAAGGCCGCGCCCGCGGTGGTCCAGAAGAAGAGGGACCGTGCAGCTGAGCTCAAGGAGATCCTGGCGGCGCTGACTGCTCAGGTTGCTGACTTCTCGTAGGCGGTACTGGGGGACGCGGTTTGGGGCTTTGCTCGCTACTGCGGACACCTATTCCGCCGTTCTAACGAACGGCGGCTGACTCGACGCTGCAAACGCCTCTGATGGCCAATCTGCCGTTCAACTTCGGGTGCATGGGCATAAGCCCTATGCGCCCTTGTTTCACGGCACCTTGGCTCATCAGAGGCGTTTTCGCTGACTATCCTCAACCTATACTGTTTTATTTTTCTATGAATGGCGGTTCTGAATATGCCTAGGCGTTCTGGCTTGTATACCGTTCCTTTTGAGTTTGATTTGCTTTCGTTTGGTGAGGCTGTTGCTTTGGCTGCTGATACGGGGCGGATTTCTGGGGATGCTGGTCCTCTGCTCGAGACGGTTGTCGATATGCTCGATGAGCTGGGGCGTCCGGACGAGTATTTCGATTGCATCCAGGTTGCCGGTACCAATGGCAAGACTTCGACTACGCGTTTTACGGCTGCTATCCTTCGCGGCGAGGGGCTCAAGACCGCGCTGTATACGTCGCCGCAGCTTGTTCGCTATCCCGAGCGCATGGAGGTCGACGGGCGCGTCGTGAGCGACGAGGTGTTTGCCCGTGGCGTTTCGGCCGCCGTCGAGGCGGGCCATCGTGTGAATGCTCGTCGTGTGGCGGCGGGGGAGCGCGCCTATGCCATCACGCCGTTTGACCTGCTGACGGCCGCTGCACTTGTCGTGTTTGCCGAGGCCGCGGTGGATGTTGCCGTGCTCGAGGTTGGCATGGGCGGTCGTTGGGACGCCACGAGTGCGACCGATCCCGTCGCCGTTGCCATTACGGGCATCGGGCTCGATCACACACGTATTTTGGGCGACACGCTCGAGGCCATTGCGGGGGAGAAGGCTGCAGTTATCAAACCCGGGCGCTTGGTTGTTTTGGGCGAGGGTACGCACGAGGCGAGCGTTCAGCGCGTGATGGATGCCCGTTGCCGCGAGTGCGGCATAGTGCCGCTGGTGGTGAACCATGCCACGACCAAGGTGCCGGAGCACGTGGGCGATACCGTGGAGTTTAGCTGTACCACGCCACGCGCGATTTATACGTCGAGCATGGTCAAGCCGGCCTATCAGCCGCAGAATGCTGCGTGCGCGATTATGCTCTGCGAGGGGTATCTGGGTCGCGAACTCGATCATGACAAACTCGATGCGTCGCTTATGGGCTGCCCCACGCCGGGCCGATTTGATGTGCTGGGAACTGAACCGCTCAAGCTGATCGACGCCTGCCATAACCCTCAGAGCTGCGAGAACTTTGTGAGCGCGTTGGACGAGATCGATCCGTGCGTGGAGAATCGCCCCACGCTGCTGTGCGCTGCGCTGGCCGACAAGGACGTGGCAGGCATCGTCGACGTGCTGATTCCCGCCTTTCCACGCGTAGTCGTGACCCAGACCGATTCCGACCGCGCCCTGCCGGCGGAGGAGCTCGCTGCCCTCGTTGATGCCGATAAGCTCGCAGGCGTGTACTCCAGCGTTTCCGAGGCCCTTGCAGCTTTCAAGGCCGCAGGCGAGCCCTTCGTAGCAGCCGGCACCATCACCCTAGCCGGCGAAGTGGCCGGCCTGCTCCGTTAACCCATCCCCTCATCAGTTGCGGTGAAATACGGACTGTTTTACAAGCCAGAAGCCTCAAACAGGCCGTATATCACCGCAACTCAAAAGCAGTCAATTTGGGACGGGGCTTTTTTGGCTGCCCTGTGCCCCGAGTCGACTCGCTTGCCATGAAATTGGCCTGTCTACTACGTTTGACCGGTTACCCTCGACCACACGGAACATTGCGAAATTAAAACCGCAGGTAGACGGCTTGCGGATTTTGCGAAAAGTCGGTTATGGTCGACCCATGCGGGTTAAACGTAGTAGATAGGCCGTTTTTGTGGCGACATTCATGTGATGCGGCAAAGGGGCTGTCCCTTTGCCGCATTGCCTAGTCTAGGCGGACTGGATCGTGGGGGTAGGCGTTGAGAATCTCGACGCCGTTCTCGGTCACCAGGGCCAGGTCCTCGATGCGGACGCCGGTGCGGTCGGGGAGGTAGATGCCCGGTTCGATGGAGAACGTCATGCCCGGCTCTACGACCTGCTCGTTGACCAGCGAGACGTCGCCCGGCTCGTGGTCCTGCAGACCAATCGAGTGGCCCAGGCGATGTGTAAAGTATTTGCCATAGCCTGCGTCCTCGATCACATCGCGTGCGGCGCGGTCCAAGTCGCACATGCGAACGCCCGGCGCGATGAGCGCCTCGGCGGCCTCGTTGGCACGGCGCACGATATCGTAGATACGCACGGTCTCCTCGTCCGGCTCGTCCCAAAAGAACGTGCGTGTCATGTCCGAGCAGTAGTTGCGACGGCGTCCGCCAATGTCGAACAGCGCCACGTCGCCATGCTTGAGCACGGTATCGTCGGGTTCGTGATGCGGGTCGCCGGCGTTGGCGCCAAAGCTCACGATCGGCGGAAAGCTAAAGCCCTCGCAGCCGTGCTTGCGATACAGGCCGGGCATCTGGTCGGCAATTTCGCGTTCCGTTACGCCCTCGTGGACGAGTTTGATCGCGTCGGCCATCACGGCGTCGTTGGCGGTCGAGGACGCGCGCATGAGCTCTTGTTCGGCGGCATCCTTGTAGGTGCGCGCAGCGGTGACGGCAAAGTCACCCAGGAAAAATTCGCTGGCGGCGTGGCGCTTCATAAGCGGCATCAAAAAGCCGGAGCACATGACGGTGTCGATGCCAAGCGGCTTGGTCGGATCGACCTCGCGCGCGATTGCATCGGTCACGATATCGGTATCGGTGTGGTAGGCAACGCGGGCATTGTCATACTCTGGCAGCTGGTGCAGGGCGTTGACCAAGATCACTGGCTCTGCATTGCGCGCGAGTAGCACGCCGCAAAAACGCTCGAACATATCGGCATAAAAGCCGGTCAGATAGTAGATCGACCATGGGTCGTTTACGAGCAGCTGCGCGCCGGGGTGCTGAGCCTCGAGTGCATCGAGCACG
>CABUHP010000078.1 GCA_902491415.1 uncultured Collinsella sp. | reverse complement strand
AGTCGCCGCTCAGGCGCAGGACCGGGATGCCAATCAAGAAGCCCAGGATGGCGGCAGCGATGGTGCCGACCACGATACTGATGATAAGGCGCACCGGATCGGAGGGAACGGCGCTCTCCAGCGCGACGGCGGTGACGATTCCCGTATAGGCGCCGACACTCATAAAGCCTGCGTGGCCCAGCGACAGGTCGCCCGCGATGCCGACGACGAGGTTGAGGGAAATGGCCATGACGATGTAGGCCGTAATGGGAACCAACTGACCGGCGATCATGCGCGGGATCATATGGTTGGACTGCATAAAGAACACGATGGCGAAGGCCACGATGCACATAGCGTACGTGACAAAATCATGACGCGTCTGCTTGTCTTTAAGAAACTTCATAACGCTCACCTACACCTTCTCGGGGACGTACTTGCCCAAGAGGCCGGCAGGCTTGACGAGCAGGACGATGATCAGAACACCAAAGACGATGGAGTTGGCAAGGCTCGTGGAAATGTAGGCCTGCGCCATCGCCTCGATGATGCCGATGAGAATGCCGCCGACAAAGGCGCCGGGGATGGAGCCGATGCCGCCGAAAACGGCAGCGTCGAAGGCCTTGATGCCAGGCATGGCACCCGTCGTGGGCTGCAGCACCGGCGAGTAGGAGCACAGGAGCACGCCGGCGATGGCGGCAAGGGCAGAGCCGATGGCAAACGTCATCGAGATGGTGCGGTTGACGTTGATGCCCATGAGCTGAGCGGCAGCCTTGTCCTCGGACACGGCGCGCATGGCCTTGCCCATCTTGGTCTTACCTGTAAAGAACATCAGGCCGGCCATGATAACCAGGCAGGCGACGATGGTGACGAGCGAGACGGCGCTTACGTTGAACTTGGCCAAGAACTCCGGCACCTGGAAGGTGACGAGCGAAGTGAAGTTCTTGGGCGTGGCGCCCCACAGAAGCTGCGCGGCGTTCTGCAGGAAGTAAGATACGCCGATAGCCGTGATCAGAACGGCCAGCGGGCCCGCCTGACGCAGCGGCTTGTATGCCAGACCCTCGATGAGAACACCGAGAACGGTACAGACCACACAAGAGAGAACTACAGATGCCCAGCCCGGGAGGCCGAGATACGACGTGGCGCAGAACGAGACATAGGCACCGACCATGATAACGTCGCCGTGAGCGAAGTTCAGCATCTTGGCGATACCGTAGACCATGGTGTAGCCCAACGCGATGATGGCGTAGACGCTGCCCATGGACAGGCCGTTGACCAGGTATTGGATAAAGACCGTCATGTTCCACATCCCCCTTTCGAATAGGTTTCCAGTTGATGTATGAAACAGGGACGTTACATCGTCCCTAGATACCAAGCAAGCAGGGAAGGCCAAAACCTCCCCTGCTTGGGATCAAAACCGCTCTATGTAAGGCGGCCAATTAGGCCTGTACGTACTTGCCGTCAGTGATGACGTACGCCGTGGGCTCCTTCTGGACCTGGCCCTTATCGTTCCAGGTGAGCTTGCCGGTCAGACCGTCAACGGTAATCTTGAGCATAGCCTTGGACAGCTTCTCGGCGGCCTCGGTCGGATCGGCGTCGACACCAAGACCGGCCTCCTTGAGGGCCTCGGCCACCGCGTGCACGCCGTCGTAGGCGTCGGCGGCAAACTGGTCGGGGGTATCGCCGTACTTATCCTTGTAAGCGTTGACGAAGTCGGCGTTCTTCTCGTCGTCGGCAGAGAACGGGGTCATGAGCAGCAGACCCTCGGCAAGAGAGGTATCGAAGCCCTCAACGCCCAGGATGCCGTCCATGCCGTCGCAGCCCATCATCTTGACGTCGTAGCCCATGTCCTTGGCGTTCTTGAGCAGGACGGACGCCGGCGTGTAGTAGATCGGCGCAAAGATCATGGTGGCGCCGGCCTGCTTGGCCTTGGTCAGCTGGTTGGTAAAGCTCGTGGCGGAGTCGTCCTTAAAGGTCTCCTCGTCAACAATCTCGAGCTTGGACTCAGCGGCCTGGGCCTTAAAGGAATCTGCGATGCCCGAAGAATATGCGTCGCCGGAGTTATAGAACAGCACGAACTTCTCGTCCGCATACTTCTGCGCCAGGAACTTGGCAGCGTTGACACCCTGGTTGGGGTCGGTGAAGCAAACCTGGAAGACGCAATCCTTGCCGTCGGTGACGTCCTCGGAGGACGCGGACGGGGTGATCATGAACGTCTTGGGGTCGTTACCGCACTCGGCGGCAACGGCAACCGACGCACCCGTGGTGGTCGGGCCGACGAGGGCCTGCATGCCCCAGTCGAGCAGGGTGTTGAAGGCGTTGACGGCCTTCTCGCCGTCGGCCTGGTCATCCTCGGCCTTGCTGGCAAGCGGCAGCTCCTTGGTCGAGAAATCCTTGCAGCCAAGCTCGACACCCTGGGTAACGGACTTGCCGTAGGACGCGTTGGCACCGGTCAGCGGGCCGATGGTGCCGATCTTAAACGAAGCGTCGCCCGAAGCGGAACCGCTATCGCCGCCGTTGGAGGAGCAGCCGGCTAGAATGGACATCGCCCCCAGACCTGCTGCGCTCGCGATAACGCTCCTGCGATTCATAACAGGGTTCAATGACTTACCGGTGAGGCTCGACATGCGGCTCTCCTCTCAAATCTCGTCGGGTTTCGGTTACCCGACAGGCCATCCTTCGCCGTGTTCGGCGTTCGCAAAATACTAGACGCTTTAGTTAAGGAAAGTGGCGATTATTTCAACTTTTCTTTGGATTTGTTCATTTATCCATAATTCTGCGTATTTCTATTACTTTATGCAGTAAGGCCACTTTATTGTGTGAAAGTAATGTTTCCGTTCTGTTACAGGCGTCCCTTCCCTGAATAAAACGGCCTCACCGGTCGCGCTTTATGCGCACTTAGGCGGCGATGTACTTGCCGTCCTGGATCACATAGGCTGTCCATGCCGTCGACACCCATTAGTGTCATGTCGTAGCTCATGTCCTTGGCGTTCTTGAGCAAAACGGACGCTGGGGTGTAATAGATCGGGGCAAAAATAAGCGTGGCTCCGACAAGGAAACTCCTGCGGTTAAGTACGTTGTTGATGCTAAACATGGTGTCCCCCTTTTTTCGCTGGCCGCAGCGCGGCCGTCTTGCGGTACGGAGCAAACCTTATGGCGCAAACGTTGACAGTTTGTTACGGAGTTCCGTTTGTAGCGAGCATGTTTCCAATGTTTCCGCAGCGTTTCGGGGGTGCCGTTTTGTGCGACTCCTGTTGCCTGGCGAGCACGCGTCCTCGGTTCACGCTAGAATGCACTCAACCTTTAAGCGGTTAATCCATCCATAAGATGCACGAAGGAGCTATCTATGAGCGAACCCCTGCGCACCGTGAACGTCGGCCTCATCGGTCTTGGAACCGTCGGCGGCGGCGTGGCCCGTCTGATCAAGAGCCACCACGATGAGTACCTGGCCGCCTACGGCATCGACCTTAAGCTGACCTGCGCCTGCGCGCTTGCCTGGGAGCAGGCCGAAGCTGCCGGTATTGAGCGCGAGGCCTTTACGAGCGACTGGCACGACGTCGTCACCGACCCCGCCGTCGATATCGTCGTCGAGCTCATCGGCGGCGAGCACCCCGCGACCGAAATCTTCACCACCGCCTTCGAGAACGGCAAGCACGTCGTCTCTGCCAACAAGGCCCTGCTGGGCCGTCACGTCGAGACGCTCGCCGAGAAGGCGCGCGCGTGCGGCGTGCAGATTAAGTGCGAGGCCAGTTGCGGCGGCGGCATCCCCATTGTGAGCACGCTTGAGCACGACCTGGTGGGCAACAAGATCCTGACCATCGCTGGCATTCTCAACGGCACCACCAACTACATCCTGTCGCGCATGGACGCCGAGGGCGCCGATTACGCTGACGTGCTCGCCGACGCCCAGGCAAAGGGCTATGCCGAGGCCGACCCGTCCGCCGACGTCGACGGCTTCGACGCCGCCAGCAAGACGGCAATCCTCGCTTCCATCGGCTTTGGCACCCGCGTTACCACCGACGATGTGTACCAGCAGGGTATCCGTACCATCGGTGCCGAGGACATCGCCCAGGCCCGTGAGCTCGGCTACACCATTAAGCTGCTTGGCATCGCCCGCAACACCGACGCCGGCGTCGACGTCCGTGTGCATCCCACGCTGATCCCCGCCGACCACATGCTTGCCAAGGTCAACGGCGCCATGAACGCTGTCTACGTGGTAGGCGACGCCGTGGGTGAGACCATGTTCTACGGTGCCGGCGCAGGCTCCTTCCCCACCGCGAGCGCCGTCGTGGGCGACATCCTGTCGCTCTCCGAGCAGATCAGCCGCGGCGTGGCTCCGCTGCCCGAGATTGAGCCCTATGGTCACAACCTCGCCTTTAAGCCCATGGACGAGCTCCAGACCAAGTACTATGTGCGCCTGAAGGTCGCCGACCGCGTGGGCGCCCTGTCCGAGACGGTCGACATCTTTGCCAAGCACAACATCTCGATCTCGCTCATCAACCAGGTCGAGGACGGCAAGTCGGGCGTTAACGATGCCTGCTCGGTCATCTTCCTGACGCATCGCGCGCTCGAGAAGGACGTCCAGGCTGCCGCCGCCGAACTTGCCAGCGTCGACTGCGTGGCCGAGGTCGCCAACGTCCTGCGCATCGAGGACGTTGAGGCCTGGACCGAAGGCGTTATGGCGAACTAGCCCAACGCTCGCCTAGCAATACGCGCCTTGAGGGCTCCCGTCCGATGTAGGACGGGAGCCCTTTTGTCACCTGCCGTAAGCACAACGGCAGAGCATATTTGCGCGAGCCGCTCATCGGTAACGCGGGCTACCGTTCACCGATATGCAAACGCGGCCGATTCCGGCTACCGCTACGCTGAGCTGCGTATGTCCGCCCGCGATGAGAGGAAGCACCATGTTGCTCGAGGGCAAGAAAGCAATCATCACCGGAGGCACGCGCGGTATCGGCTATGCGATCGCCTGCCGTTTTATCGAGGAAGGCGCTGCCGTCACCGTCTTTGGCTCACGCCAGGAGACTGCCGACGCGGCCGTTGAGAAGTTGGCGGCCGCCTATCCCGACGCCAAGGTCTGGGGCCGCTCCTGCGACCTCACCTCGCTCGAGGCCGTGACCGAGGCCTTTACCCAGGCTGCAGCCGATATGGGCGGTTTGGATACAGTCGTCAACAATGCCGGCATCTCCCAGCGCTCACCCCTTTTGGACTACACGGCCGAGGAGTTCGCTAAGGTTATGGACCTCAACGTCGTCGCCGTCTTTAATGGCCACCAGGCAGCCGCCAAGATCATGACCGAGGCAGGTCATGGCGGCACCATCACCACCACGAGTTCGATGGTCGCCAAGTACGGTCAGCCCTCCGGCGTTGGCTATCCCACGTCCAAGTTTGCCGTCAACGGTATGGTCCAGTCGCTCTCGCGCGAGCTCGCCCCCATGGGCATCCGCGTCAACGCCGTCGCGCCTGGCGTAACCAAGACCGATATGGTCGCCAACCTGCCCGAAGAGGTTATTAAGCCCATCGTCGCCACCATTCCGCTGGGTCGCATGGGCGAGCCCGAGGATGTCGCCAACGCCTTTGTTTTCCTGGCGAGCGACATGTCCTCCTACGTCACGGGCGCCGTGTTCCCCGTCGACGGAGCCGCCCGCTCTTAAGGGACCACAAGCCTCAGCTCCCAGCCTCAACATAGTCCAACAAAGAAGGCGCGCCGTCTGCATCAACTGCAGGCAGCGCGCCTTCTTCTGTTTGAAAGGGAAGCTGTGTCCCGCAGTCCCGACTCAGACCGGGACGCAGCTTCCCTCAGGGCCATGTTTCGGAAAGAGCGCCCCGTTTTGAACGCCGATTCTGGGATACCGTTTCCGCAACGGGTCTCTCGCGGAAACTGCATCCCACTCTGAGCGCCCATTCCGGGACACAGTTTCCCAACGGCCCCCGTTTCGGAAACCACATCCCGTTCCGAGCCTTCAAAGCGGGACGCGGCTTCCCCGAGAGAGTATCGACTACTTGCCGTCGTCGTCCTCGGCTTCTTCTCTTGCATAGAGCTCCAACATGCGGCGGCGGTATTCGCGCACGGCGAGCTTGGCGCGCTCCAGGCGGCGACGCTCGCGCGGAGTCAGCTCGGACGGGTCGACCTCGTCTCCATAGGTCTTATCGGCAAGCAGGTGCGCAGCGTCCACGATGCGGGCATCGATGTGGCCGCTCGCCGCCTCGGCGGAAAGACGCTCGGCAATCGTATCGAGCGTAGGCAGGCCCTCGAATACGCGACCATGGCCATGCGAAGTCAGCAGCTCATGCTCGCGCGCGAGCAAGCTCGCTAGGTCGTGGTGGGCGCGCAGGATGTCGAGCGCATCGGATGGATGCTCGGCAACCTCTGCCACGGCGGTGACCGGCGCTGCATCGACCACGCGGTAGAAGAGCTGCGCGAGCAGCGGCATCAAGAACACCGTGATGGCGCCGGCAGCGACCATAACCGATGCGACGTCTTGCGACAGCGCGCCCGCGTTGACGGCAACGCTCGTCACGGCAACGATGATTGGCAGCGCCGTGGTGCAGTACAGGGCCACGGTAATGCGACCATACGCCGACACATCGCGCGTCGCAGGACAAATGCTCATGGAAATAAGAATGGGCACGGCACGAATAATCAACAACGCCACGATAAAGCCCACGAGCAGACCCGGGCGCGACGCCACGGCCGTCAGATCGATCTTTGCGCCCGATACGGTAAAGAACACCGGAATCAAAAAACCGTAGGCCAGACCGTCGAGCTTGGTCTCGAGCGTATGGTTGCCCTCGGGGATGATATAGCGCAGGACAAAGCCGGCGGCAAAAGAACCCAACACGATGTCGAGATCAAAGACAGCCGAGAATGCCACGAGCGTGACCAGGATGAGCACCGTCAGGCGCACGAAGGTCTGCGACGTGGTATCGGCGCGCTCCTCAACAAACGCAAAGAAGCGGCTGCCGACGCGCTTGGAGCGGCTCGGGACCACGGCCAGCAACACGCAAACCACCGCAAACAAGCCAAGGATAACGAGCGTTTGGATGCCAGTGCGGGCAGACAACAGCACCGACATGGCGAGCACGGGACCGAGCTCGCCCCAAGTGCCATACGCGAGAATCGAGTCGCCCACGCGCGTGCCGGTGAGCGAGCGCTCACGCATAATGGGCACGAGCGCACCGAGCGCCGTCGAAGTGAGGGCAAGCGTCACGGCGATACCGTCGAAATGACTGACTGAGAACCACGGGGTAAAGCGCACGGCAAGCCAGGCGATACCAAACGTGACGACCCACGTCGCCAAGCCGTAGCGCCCCTCGACGCCCGTGATGCTCTTGGGGTCGATCTCAAAGCCGGCAAGCAGGAACAAAAAGGCCAGGCCCAGCTCGGACACAAGCGAGACCTCAGCATCTACATGGATGACGCCGAGCATATGGGGTCCCAGCACCGCGCCGAGCACGAGCAAAAAGACCGTCTCGGGAACGGGTTTTCCGGGAATCGCCGAGGCGATAAAAGGACTCGCAAAGGCCACGAGTGCGATGATGGCGAGCGAAACGAATGCCATGTGATGCCTTTCTCTTGTTTGCGCTTCACTGTAGCACCCTCGCCGTCCTCAACGCGCCGCGAGCTGTCGTATCATAGTGAGGTTTACAAACATGTGGCTCAAGGCGACCGCGAGGCTTGCCCCGCAAACCGACCGCTGCCGCATACCGTACCGTAC
>CABUHP010000077.1 GCA_902491415.1 uncultured Collinsella sp. | reverse complement strand
GGAGGGTGCAGGCGACGGAGCCGACGCCGGATCGGGAACATTCATCTGCGGACGCGGCGATACCTGGGAGGAAATCTGGGCCATAAGGGAATCGACCGTTTCGTCCTGGGTGGGAGCAACATCGGCAACCGTGGCACCGGAACCACTCGGGGCCGGCATGGTGAAAATCTGCGTGGAGTAAGGCCTCGACTCATCTGTCTCGGAAGCCTCGGAAACCGCAGGCACTTCCTCCTGCTCGACCTCGGTCGAATCACCTTGATCGGCTGCCACGTATTGCTCTTCGTCAGAGTTGGCCTCAACGGACTCGTCCTCGGCGGCATCTTGGATTTCGGCAGCATCAATAGGCTCGTCATCGTCTGCCGCGTCGCCCTGCTCATCGGAAACAGGAAGGGGCTCGGCAATCGCGGTGCCTTGCTTTTCAAACGTTATCGTGGAATCGAACTGCGCGGCATCAAACGACATGGTGCTATCGACGTGCTGCTGAGCCTCGAAAGACGTCGTCGCCTCAACAACATCCGTGGACGCCGGTTGCTGGGACTCAAAGGACGTTGTAGCTTCGGCGGCGTCGACGGGCACGGACTGCATAGCCTCGTTCTGCTCGAACTCTTGCGCCGCGCGCTCACGTGCCGCCTCGGCTGCCTGCTGCTGAGCGATAGCCTCCTGCTCGGCAGCCTCGCGTGCGGCAGCGCGCTTCTCCTCGAAATCATCGACAAATTTCTTGCCCTTTGCAAGCGCACCCTTAAAGAAGTTGGAAGCACTGGCGCCAATTGAAGAGAACGCGGATGCAATATCGGCATAGGGCGTTGCCGCGGGAATCTCGGCCGAGAAATCAGTATCGCTCTCGTAAGACACGCGCCTCGGCTGTTCAACGTAATCGTCGTCAGACTCGTCCGCAACGTCTTGCGCCGGCGCGGCGGGAGCCAAAATGTCCAGTCCTGCCGCGGGATCGATCGCGGACACCGCCTCGGGCTCGGCAACCGCGGCAGACTCATCATCCACGGTGACAGCGGGCGCAGGTGCAGTCACGACGGGGGCAGGCTCGGGCTCAAACGTCGGCTCCTCGCCTTCCTCGTAATCGAGCGTGCAGGACTCGGGAAGCATTCCGAGCGCACGGATGGCATCCGAACCAAAGCGGATGTTGCCGGCGGCGTTGCGATAGAGCTTGGGCTCGGGCTCGGCCGCGACAGGCTCCTCCGCCGGCTCGGCAGCGGGAACCTCGTCATTGAACTCTTCGGCCTGGACAGCCTGATTCTGATCCTCGGGCACGATGGCGCCAATCAGCGTCTCGTCGGCAGACGCACCCTCAAAGCCCTCGATCTGCTCGTCGAAAGCCTCGCCCTGTTCGGGCTCGGTCTGAGCGTCGGGAGCAATCGGCTGACCGAACTCGTCCTCGGCGTAGGTAGGCTCTTCATACTCGATGGTGTTGCCGTAGTCGTTTTGCTGTTGGGCCGCGGCATACTCCGCTGCTGCGCGCGCCATCTCCTCGGCACGACGCTTCTGCTCCCCAAAATAGGTATCGAACGGAACATCGTCGGGAAACTCGTTTTCGCCCTGGAAGGGAGCAACGTTGTCCATAACGCCGAGCATAGCGGCGACAGAGGACTTGTTGCACACCGCGCCGGACGTATAGGGAAGAATATGGCGGTTAGAGATGATGTTTGCCGCGTTGGCAAGTGCAACGAGGGAAGCGAGGATCGCGACAATCCACAGCAGAACCTTGAGCGCGCCGGGGAGCGGCAGGATACGCAGGATGGCAACGGCAGCGGGGGCAACCGTGGCAACGGGCAACAGCTTGGCGATGAGCGCACGGTACGAAGCATAGGGCTCGCGGGCGAGCAGCTCAGCACGGGGAGAGTCGTAGTGTGCGACAACGACCACCGGGCGGTTGCGCGGAGACGCGAGCGGGCCCGAGGCCTTGTGGTAGGCGATGACATTTTGGCTCACGCCCGTCTTGCCCAGGCGCGAAACCACGGGGTGGCCCGTGCGCTCGAGCACGTAAAGAACGGCGCCGGCAATGGCCAGCAAGGTGCCGACCAAGCCGATGCCGCCGCCGATGCCCATCAGCAGGGCGCCGGCAAACGCAAGAATACCGGTAACGGCAAATGCCAACCTACTGGGCGCCGGGGCATTGAACTCCTGAACCTCGGGGTCAAAGCCGTGGTTGCGGAAGATCTGAGCGATATCCTCGGCAGCCAAGCGCTCTTCTTCGCTGCATGCCGGCGTAATGCCGGTGTTCTGCAGCAGGTGGTTAATATAGTTCTGGGTGTTCGCCATGTGCGCTCCACATCCATAATCCGACAAATAGGCCCAATGCATGCACATTAGAACCGTATATAGTCGAAAGTATACCCCGAGCGAGCGCAAACGACCGAATTCGGGCCACCTTAACGCCCCGAGCGGACAAGGATATAGCCTAATCTCCATATCGGACTAAAATCATGGCAGCAAACCACCTTCTCATGCGAGGACTCTATGACGGCAAGCGACGCGACCGCGACAATTAAAAAGGGGAATTCGGAGCCCAGTTTCGATAAAACGGCTCAGCGCATCCTCAATCTTTTCTTTGTGCTCAACAGCTCCCCCGAACCGCTGACGACCGAGCAGATCGTCTTGGATTCTGACCTGGGATATGGCTCGGGCAATATCGACTCGGATAAGCGCAAGTTTCGGCGCGATCGTGACAAACTGCTCGAGCGTGGCATCTTAATCAAGGAGGTTCGCCCCGCCGGTGCGCAGGAGACCGAGGAAAGCTCGTGGACAATCGACCGCGAGCACACGTTTGCTGCAGGCGGCCTCATCACCGCAGACGACGCCGATATCCTACTCAACGCCATCGACCAGACGCTAGCGGCCGGCTCTTCCACCTTTGCCGCGCCGCTTGCCGATATTCGCTCCAAAATTGCCTACCTCACCGGCAGGACGACGGTGGACGAAGTACCGATCCGCCGCTCTCCCACCGTCGATGCGGTATGGAGCGCCTTTGCCGAGCGATGCGCGATGCGATTTTTATATCAGAACGGACGCGGCGAGCAGAAAGAACGTACCGTCTGCGTCTACGGCATGTTCGAACGCGAGGGCGTGGCGTACTTCTGCGGCCTCGACAATGTCACCGACGGCATCAGGACATTCCGCTGCGACCGTATCGTTCGCGCTTGGCGTCCTTCGAAGGCCTACGCCATCCCTGCGGACTTCAATCTCAACGACTATCTGTTCTTTGAATTCGATTTTGCCGACCGACCGCCCGTTGCAGCCACGTTCTCGTTCGCCCCTCAGACGCAGATCGATATGATCAACGGCCTCACGCGCGGGCGAGGTGAGCTCGCACACACCGATGCGGGATGGACCTGGACCGTTGACGTGCGTGACCTTGAAGCCGCCGCCTCATTTTGCATGGCCCACGCCGTGGACGGCATGAGGCCCGTGGCCCCCAAATCGCTCAAGCAGGCGTGGAACCGCCTCATTGAAAGGACGGTGCACGAGCATGCCCGTGCGTAAACTCACCAGCGAGCAGAGACTCTCGCGCGCCATCGACATCATGGAGGCCCTCTACGCCGCCGGCGAGAGCGGCATGACACGAGCCGAGATTTGCAGCCGCTTTGACATCACAGGGGTGTCGCTCGACGAGATTCTCGAGATCGTCTCGACGCTCGCGAACCGAGAATCGGGCGCGCGCATCATCTGCGAATGCCGCGGCGAGCGTGTGGTCCTCACCGGCGACGCCGGGCGTGTTCTACCGTTGCGCCTGAGTGCCGCCGAGGGCGCTGTGCTCAACCACGAACTTGAATCGTTGGGGATCGAGCCACAGACGGCAGCCCGGATTCGGCATGCTCTTCTACCCGAAGAGCTCGGCTATAACCAGAGCGTCTTTGACACCGTCAACCACGGGTCGCACTGGCAGCAGCTGAGCTGCGCCATTCAGGACGGCGTTCGCTGCCGCATCTCGTATCGCTCGATGGACGATGCACGGCCACGCGAGCGTCTGGTCGACCCCTTGCGCATTACGGCAAACGGCGACCAAACATACCTGATTGCCTGGGACATCGCAGTCGATGAGCAGCGCACCTATCGCATGGATAAAATCGAGGGACTCACCTTGACGGAAGACTCCGTCGTGTCTCACGCACCGGACGTCGCATCCCTCCACGATTCCCTTGCCCGGACGCAGCATAGCGCAAAGCTCCTGATGCCATTCGATATGGCGGAGCATCTGGACTGGGCCGGCATCACCCTAATCGAGCGCAGCGGGACAGACACGGCAACGGTAACCGTGCATTACGGCTCCGAGCGTTGGCTACTGAGCCAGGTAATCGCAGCGGGCGGAGCCATCCGCATCTTGGATGACCCCGCCCTGTCAAAGCGTCTGTGCGATATGGCAAAAACCCTCGTCTGTCCGCTTTAGCGCCGCCGCTCGTGGCGTGCGCGCCACAGTTGCAGATAGTGCCCGATCTGCGCCGATTCGATGCGCTGGTAGGAGCTCGTGGGCAGCGACGTTAAGAACTTCTTTCCGTAGCCCTTCGTCACCAGGCGCGGGTCGGCCAGAATCAGCACGCCGCAATCGGTCGACGAGCGGATAAGGCGGCCGGCCGCCTGCTTGACCTCGAGCACCGCCTCGGGCAGCGAATAGCGCGCCCAAGCGCGGTCTTCGCGCAGGTTGCGCTCGCACGAGAGCGGGTCCGTGGGGCTCGAGAACGGCAGCTTGGGAATGATGACGCAGCGCAGCGTCTCGCCGCTGGCGTCGAATCCCTCCCAGAAGGCCTTAAGCGCAAAAAGCGACGAGGTCGGCTCGTTGATAAACCGGTCGCGCAGGCGACGGGGAGATGAGTTGCGCTGCTGGCAGTTGAGTTCCAGACCCGCACGGGCCATCTTGGGCTCAACGCGGGTGTACAGGTCTTCCATGTCGCGCCGATTGGTGAACAGCGTGAGCACCGATCCGCCCATGGCAAGATGGGCGTCGACCAGCACGCGCTCGAGCGCCGTAAGATAGCTCTCGCGATCGCGCGGATCGGGGATATCGCCCGCAACGACTACAGCCATGTTCGAATCGAAGTCGTAGCTCGAGTCCAAGTGCAGCGATGAAGATGTTGAAGCACCGATGCGATCGAGGCCGACCGCGTGGTTAAAGTGTTCAAAGCTTTTGGACACCGTCATGGTCGCCGAGGCAAAGATAGCCGTGTGAACCTCGGGCAGCCACTCGGTTGCCAAGGCCTCGCCAATGTCGATGCGCTCTGCGGTCATTGACTCTCCGCCGGCACGCAACCTGCGATTGACCTGCAGCGAATACACGTAGTGTTCATCGGTGCCGTCGATGATGAGTTTGAGGTTCTCGGCCAGCTCGTGCAGGCGACGCGAGATATCACCCAAGTCGACAACAACCTCGGGCTTGTCGGCAGCGACGGCTTGCACCAGCGCGTCGACGCTCTTGTCAGCTTGTTCCAATGCGTCGATGGCAGCGTAGGCCGACTGTAAGAAATCATGCCAGTCGTCAGATTCGCGCAGCTCGGGGCCAATCCATAGATTGGCATTGTCATAACCCCCACGGGCACGGCGGCCGAGCTCGCGAACGCCATCGAACACGTCGGCGATTGCCATGCTCGCGCGCGCAACCGTCGACGTCGCCTTGGCAGTAAGGCCCAGATAGAGCGTAGAGCCCTCGGAGGTTGCCAAATCACGGGAAACCTGGCTTAGCGCGCCGGTGCTCGAGCCACCCAGGCGCTCAAACAGAACGCGTGATTCGTCCGCCGACACCACGCGCGCCCACTGACGGCGTGCCTCGCGCTCGATGGAATGGGCCTCGTCGATTACCCAATGACGAATCGGAGGCAAAATCCTGCCCTCGGCCGCGACATTGCGGAACAGCAGGGAATGGTTGGTGACCACCACATCGGCATGCGCTGCACGACGGCGAGCACCGTGGACCAAACATTTATCAGGGAAAAACGGGCAGAGGCGACGAGCACACTCGCGCGAGGCCGTCGTAAAGTCGGGGCGGTTGACGCTGCGCCACCGAATGCCAAGCGAGTCGAGGTCGCCATCGGCTGATTGGCAGACGTACGCCATAATGACCGCGACCGCCGTGAGCGTGTCCGCCGGATCGCGCTTGGTGGTAATCTCGACCTGGCCGCGGCTCATGCGCTCAAGCTTGCGCAGGCACGGATAGTGGTCATACCCCTTGAGAGCGCAAAATGACAGACCACCGTCCAGTTGCTCGGCAAGTTTTGGCAGCTCATGGTACATGAGCTGGTCGGCAAGATTGTTCGATTTGGTCGCAATACCAACCGTGATGTTGTTACGGCGCGCTGCCTCGGCAAAAGGCACCAGATAGGCCATCGATTTGCCGACGCCCGTGCCCGCCTCAATTACACGATGAGTGCCCGTGACCAGCGCATCGCGGACCTCGAGCGCCATCGCGATCTGCTCATCACGCGGCTCGTAAGTGGGATACATGCGATTGACCAGGCCACCTGGCGCATAGTCCGCCTCAATCTCCTCACGACTCGGCATCTTGAGTACCGGCAGTTCGTCGGCGTCCACCCGATCGTCGGCACGATCGGCCTTGAGAACGTCAGCACGAGCGGCGCTGAGAGAGAAGATAGAACCAGGGTTCTGCCCTGCCAAGAATGAGAAGATAGGACGATAGGACCAAGGCACATCCGGATGCATGTCGGCTAGGCGCGCCATGAGGCCCTGGGGCAAGTCGGTGAGCGCCACGAGCAACACGCGCCATACGCCACACAGGGCGTCGACGTCGGCATTGGCACGGTGTGATACCGAGTCACAGCCAAACAGATCGGCCATAAAAGACAGCTTGTGCGAGGCCAGGCGTGGAAGCGCGATGCGCGACAGCGCCAGCGAATCGATCCAAATATCGCTCACGTTGACGCCGCCTTTGACCGACTCGATAAACGAGCGGTCGAACGTGGCGTTATGTGCGATCACCGGGCAACCACCGACAAAATCGGCGAGAGCGGCGACGGCCTCAACGGCCGACGGGGCATCTGCCACATCGGCATTTGTAATGCTCGTGAGCTCGGTAATCTCGGCGGGAATCAGCTGCTTGGGATGCACGAAGGTATCGAAGCGGTCGACGATCTCGCGGCCCGAAAGACGGGCCGCCGAGATCTCGATCAGCTCGTTGTCCTGCACCGAAAGACCTGTGGTCTCGGTATCGAGGACGATCACATCCTCCTCGATAAGGCCGAAGGACTGCGTTTTGGCGCGTTCGGCAAGCGTGGCATAGGAGTCGATGACAAACTGCGGCGTTCCTGACGAAACCGCGTCCTCGATTAGCATGCAATGCCCGCTCGACGAAGGCCCATACGGATCAGGCTGTCACAGACCTGCGGGAACGTCATGTCGTCGGTGTGGCGGATCTCATCCGGATACAGCGACGTATCGGTCATGCCGGGAATGGTATTGGTCTCGAGGATAACGGGGCCGTCCTCGCTCACGATAAAATCGCTGCGCGAGATGCCCAGGCAACCGAGGGCCTTGTGAGCGGCACAGGCAAGCTCCTGAGCGCGAGCGTAATTCTCGGGTGAAATCTGCGCCGGAATACGATGGATGTCCGTAGGGTCGACATACTTCACGTCCAAATCGTAGAACTCGCAGTCCTCGGGCTTACGGATCTCGACAATCGGCAGGGCGCGCACGTCATCCTCGCCGTATACGCCAACGGTGATCTCGGTACCCTCGA